>NZ_AEPN01000007.1:0-149471 GCF_000185925.1 Paracoccus sp. TRP
CAAAAGGGGTCGCCGACGGCTGATCGGGCGGACAAGGGGTGGTCTGAACCCGAAACTGCACGTCCTGGTGGATGCAAAGGGCCGTCCGATCCGGATGCTCCTGTCGGCAGGCCAGACCTCCGGCTACATTGGCGCGCGGGCACTCACTGCTTGCAGACCGGGGTCATGATGCCGGCTGGTTCCGCAATGCGCTGATCGGGACGGGTATTTCGCCGTGCATCCCCTCCCGCACCGGCCGGAGAGCCTCGATCCCGCATGACACCGAGCTCTACCGCCTGCGCCACCGGATCGAGAACATGTTCGCACGTCTCAAGCACTGGTGCCGCATCGGAACCCGATACGACCGATGCCCGATCCTGTCCCTCTCCGCCTGCGCCCTGGCCGCAAACGTCATATAGTGGTTGTGAGCCCTGATTCTGGGCCGGCAGAAGACCCACGGCGGCCGGGTGGATGGGTCGTGCTGCAGGCTAGCCGCAGGATAAAGGCGAGTAGCCGAAGCGCATGCCTGTGGATTCATGTGTGTCACACAAATTGCCGAGGAGCGTTTTGGAAAAATGACGCAGGCGCGTAACGCCGGGATGATCTCAGAAGGTTGCGGCAATGAAAGCAGTCGGTATCGCGCCTATTTTCCGGGGCTTTGGGTGTCAAAGAAACCAGCTTTCATTCGTGTCGGAAACACTGCGTGAAGAACCGCCCATCACAGCCCTGCCGGCAAAGGGCACAGGGCCTTGGGGGTCACCGGCATAGGCCCAAAGGGCCCGCCTGCAACGATGTGAGCGTCGGCAAGAGGGCCCCCGCAACGTTTGTTATGCCGCCTGGAAGGCGCTCCGATAGGCTCCGGTAGGGATTTCATGCGGAGTAAAGCTTTCGGCCGATGCCCTGTGCCACCTGTCGTGCCATTCGGCAAGGTCGGGATAGGTCTCGCCCGACACCAGAAAGCCTTCGGGCAGATAGGGGCTGGCGATGTTGCCGTCGGTGAACTCATTGTCCCTGAGGCGGAACATCAGGTGATATGGCATGAAGTCGCTGGGCCTATGCAGACCGGCTGCGCCCGCCAGCTCACCGAGGGTGTGAAGCGTGTTCCGGTGGAACCGTGCAACCCGATCACTTTTGTCCCCGACGTCAATCGCCCGCTGCCTGCGGGGATCCTGAGTGGCAATCCCGACCGGGCATTTGTTCGTATGACAGGACTGTGCCTGAACGCAGCCGATCGAGAACATGAACCCGCGGGCCGAGTTGCACCAGTCCGCCCCCAGCGCCAGCGCCCGGGCTATATCGAAGGCCGAGATGACCTTTCCGGCCGCCCCGATCCTGACCCTGTCACGGATACCTGCCCCGCGCAGGGTGTTGTGAACAAAACTCAGACCTTCCAGCATCGGCATGCCGACCCGGTTGGTGAACTCCAGCGGGGCGGCTCCGGTGCCGCCCTCTTTCCCGTCAACGACGATGAAATCGGGAACGATGCCTGTTTCAAGCATCGCCTTGACCATGCACATGAACTCGCGCCGATGGCCGATACAGAGCTTGAATCCGACGGGTTTGCCTTCTGAAAGCTCGCGTAGCTGGCCGATGAACCTCATCATCCCCAGCGGGGTAGAAAATGCGCTGTGGGCCGCAGGTGAAATGCAATCGACACCCATCGGGATGCCACGAGCTTCGGCAATTTCGGGCGTGATCTTAGCGGCGGGAAGCACGCCCCCATGACCGGGCTTGGCCCCCTGGCTGAGCTTAAGCTCGATCATCTTTACCTGAGGATCGGCGGCCTGCTTTGCAAAACGTTCGGGCGAGAAGCTGCCATCCTCATTCCGGCAGCCGAAATAACCGGAGGCCACCTGATAAATGAGATCGCCCCCGCCTTCCCGATGGTAGCGGCTGATGCCCCCTTCGCCGGTGTCATGTGCGAAACCGCCCTTTTCCGCACCCCGGTTAAGCGCAAGCACGGCATTTGCCGACAGAGAGCCAAAGCTCATGGCGGAAATGTTGTAGATGCTGGCGTCATAGGGCTGACGACAGTCCGGCCCCCCGATCTTGACCCGGAAATTGGTGTCACTGATCGTCACCGGCACGGCTGAATGGGTGATCCAGGCATAGCCAGAGCCATAGACGTTTTGCGTGGTGCCGAAAGGCCGCTTGTCCTCAACGCCCTTGGATCGCTGATAGACGAGCGCACGGGCTTCACGGCTGAATGGCTCTTCGTCACGATCGCTTTCGATCAGGTATTGACGGATTTCAGGCCGGATCGATTCCATCAGGAAACGTACGTGACCGATCACCGGATAGTTGCGAAGGATGGAATGCCGACGCTGTTTTATGTCCCACAGCCCCAGCAGAGAAAGGCCCGTCGCGCTGATCGCCAATGGCGCCCACCAGCCGCTGTGAAGAACTGTCGCAGCTGATGCCATCACTGCCGTGATACATGTTCCAGCAAAAACGGTATAGCGGGCGGACGAAAACATGGGGAACCCCTTAACCAGGTTTGGAATGCCTGAACCATCATATTGCATAGGTCCGCTCAGACAAGGCGGGCTGGTCAGCGAGATGCCGCAGAGCCGGTGACGCAGCGTAAGCAATGAAAACCCACAGGCATTCGTGAGCCTGTTGAGACAGCGTTGGACACTGTTGTGCAGGCAGGCCACCTGAAAGCTGCAGGGGCGGCTCCTGGTCAGGACCGTTCAATGTGACGCAAGGGCCTCTTTTGCAGCACTGTGCCCACGCACATGTCGCTTGACCGAAAGCTGCGGATCCCGGGGCCGCGATGACGTCCGTGCCACTGTCTGCCTGGGCAATGACAGCAAAGCCATCCTGCATCAGAACCTGAAACGGACGGCAGGCGGCGGTGCAGGTTATTGCCGGCCGCTACCTGGTTACAGATCAAATATCCGGCCTCGGCTCAGCAAAGCTTCGGGATCAATTGCACGTTTTATACGCCGGAACAGGTCCAGCGTGACCGGATCAACGCGTTGCAGGAACGCCTGTTTTTTCGATCTGCCGATCCCGTGTTCGGCGCTGATGCTGCCGCCGAACTGATCGACCGTCCCGAAGATGATTTCTTCGGCGCGGGCAAACAGTGCTTTCCGCTCTTCGACAGGCCAGTCGGCGGGTGGCACGATATTGAGGTGGATATTGCCGTCTCCGACATGGCCATAGGTGACCGGTTGCCCCTCGGGCAAAGACTGCGCCAGGGTTTCAAGCGCGGCCGAAAGAAAGGCCGGGATCTGTGCGATCGGCACCGAAACATCGGTGCGAAGGTAAGGCCCGCTGCGGCTTTGCGATTCAACCATCGCCTCGCGGCAGGCCCATAGCCGCTCTGCCTGGGCTTTGTTCATGGCGATCACCCCGTCCATCAGCAGGTCACCCGCATCCGCGAGGCAGCTTTCCAGAAGGGCACGCAGATCGACTCTGCCGCCACCTGCCAACTCCATAAGGATATAGACCGGGCAGGGGGTTTCCAGCGGGTCAGAAAGTTCGGGGCGATGGGTAAGGCCGCGTTCAAGACCTGGTCGTAACATGATCTCAAAGGCTGAAAGCAGGTCACTGCAACTGCGCCGCGCCATGGCGTAAAGCGTCATCGCGTCCTCGACCGTGTGCAGGCCGATAAGGGCGGTCTCGACCTGGCTTGGTCTGGGGAACAGTTTCAGCGCCACGGCGGTGACAATGCCAAGCGTGCCTTCGGCGCCGATGAACAGTTGCTTAAGATCGTAGCCGCGGTTGTCCTTGCGCAGGGTTCTCAGGCCGTTCCAGATCCTGCCGTCGGGCAGGATCACCTCAAGCCCCAGAACAAGATCGCGGGTCATGCCATAGCGCAGGACGTTGAACCCGCCGGCGTTCGTTGCGACATTGCCACCAATCCGGCACGACCCCTGAGCGCCAAAGGTGATCGGCAGCAGGCAATCCTGTTCTTCGGCCGCAAGCTTGGCGGTTTCAAGGATGCAGCCGGCCTCGACCACCATCGCAAAGCCGACCGTATCAATCGAGCGGATGGCATTCATCCGGTCAAGCAGCACCACGACCTCTGGCCGGTCAGGGTCAGAGACTGCCGCGCCCACCAGACCCGTCAGGCCCCCTTGCGGTACGACACCGGCGCCGAGTTCAGCGCAGCGGATCATAAGCGCCGAAAGCTCTTGCGCCGAGCGGGGGCGAGCGACGGCAAGAGGGGTGCCGACATAGGCCCTGGTCCGGTCCCGCGTGTAAGACGCGATGATGTCCGGGTCGGTCACAAACAGATCGGCATCGAAACCCGCAAAAAGGGCGTCGGCAGTCACGGTCCGGGGCGAGGCAGTCATCGGTTGTCCTTTGTGTCGGGCGGCCTGCGCGAGGCGCAGGGGGTCAGTAAATTCCGCTGGCACGCATTTCGGCCAGGTGGCGTTTCATGTCGGCGACGCGTGCGCGATGCGCCTCATCCCGGCCCAGGCTGACGGCGGTTGAGAGAATGTCGATGATGACCATGGCGGCCACGCGCGAAATCGTCGGGGTAAAGACGTCGGTGTTCTCCAGCGTTTCGACCACGATGCCGATGTCACAGTGGCGCAGCAGCGGGCTTTCCGAACCGGTGATGCCAATGGTCCGGGCGCCGCGTTCTTTTGCAAGGCGGGTCGCCTGGATCACCTCACGCGTGGTACCGGTGTTCGAGATCGCTACCACGACATCACGTGGCCCGACCATTGCGGCGGTCATGAACATCTGATGACCGTCGGTCGGGGCGCCGCAGGGTACGCCAAACAGCGGGAATTTCTGTTGCGCATCGCGTGCGACGATGCCGGATGCGCCAAAGCCAAAGAATTCGATACGGTCGCAGGAGGAAAGCGTCTCGACTGCGGCGGCCAGCCGCTGGGGATCAAGTTTGCTGCGCGCCCAGGCGAGGTTCGAGAGGTTGAAGTCAAAGATCTTGGTGACGATGGTGCCCAGATCGTCCTCGGCCGAGATTGCACTATGCGAGGTCGAGCGTGAAAAGGCCAGTGAGCGGGCAAGCTTTACCCGAAGATCGCGAAAGCCTTCGCAGCCGATCGCAGCGCAGAAACGCAGAACGGTCGGTTCACTGACGCCCGATGCTTCGGCCAGTGCGGCAAGGGTCATTTCGGTGGCGGCAAGCGGGGCCTCAAGAATCGTCTCGGCGACGCGGCGGTCGGACTTGCGTAATCCGGGCAGGGCGCGCCGGATTACCTCAAGCAGGTTGTCGTCAAGGCTTTCGCTTGCCATCAGATCCATCAGTCAGTCCTTCTGCAGGTCCATTGCCATGCCGATTTCGGGACGCAGGATGATCGGATCGCGGCTTGCTGCCGCGGCCGCGTCGATGGTCGCCGGATCGAGCGTGTTGAAGGCAAACATACCAAAGTGATGCGGCACGAGGTAGCGCGCTGCAGCTGCGGTCGTGACTGTGATCGCCTCATCCAGCGTCAGGTTCCCCGGAATCCCGGCATCGCGCCGTTCGGCGTCTCGTCCGTTGACCGGCAGCAGCAGGATGTCTGTCCCGAAATCACGAAACCGCTCGGCCAGCCCGGGGTAGGGGATCGTGTCGCCGGAATGCGCGATGCGGGCTCCGCCCGAGGCAAAGGCATAGCCAAGAAACACATGCTGCCCCTTTTCGTCCCGCTCAAACATTTCATGGGCGGCCGGCAGTACCCGCAGCGTCAGGCCGGGCAGGGGCTCCGGTTCATCATCGGCGTTGACGGCGATCAGGGAGGCATTCTCGCCGATCCTTTCGCGCGCCGCCTCAACCCGGGCGGCCGGCACAACAAATGGCAGGTCGGGAAAACGGCGATGCAGGGGGCCCAGAGTGTCGGGGTCCATATGGTCGGTATGGGCATGGGTGATCAGCACGATGTCTGGCCGCGGCAGAGCCTCGGGCGTCACCGGTACCGGCATCATGCGACGATGATCGAAACGCTTGCCGGCATATTTCCGCGCCAGGCTGTCGGACAGGTAAGGGTCGATCAGCAGGCGATGCGCCCCGGTGTCGATCCAGAAACCGGCCTGCCCCAGCCAATGGATGGCAGGGCCGTCTGCGATAGCTCCGGGCCGGGGGTTAAGCCGCATGGCACAGCCCCGGATGAGCGGACGGAAAGCGTTTCATGCAGCGACCCTTCCGGTTACTTCGCCGGCAATCCGGGCGATGGCGTCGAATTCCGGACCCGAGGTGGGAATCGCCACATCGAAGACCTCTGCGATCACCTGTGTCCAGCCGTGGATGAAATAGGTCCAGCCGTCCTCAACCTGCAGCCTGCGCGCGGGGGCCTGAACACGTGCCTGATCCAGAAAGACCAGATCGCCGCGATAGTTCAGCTCCCACACCACGGCGCGTTCCGGGAACTGACAGGCATCTGTCAGTGGCGATCCCGGCGCGTCTTTGCCAAGCCCGGTCGCGTTCACGATCAGGCTGCCGGGTTTCATTCCTGCCAGCACCCGGTCATTTTCGGCGGCGGTCGGGGCCAGGACATATTCGACCGGAACGTCGCCGCCGATCTGCCGGTGGATGTCGCGAATATGGTCCAGGCGCGGCTGCGAGCGGTTGGAAACCACGATCCGCGAAGGTCTGTCTGCCCCGCGTCGGGCTTGCATCAGGTGCCATGTCATGGCGATGGTCGAGCCGCCCGCCCCCATTGAAAAGAACTCGGCCCCGGTGCTGGCGAAATGCCCGGGTTGCAGGAAACTGTTGATCGAAAGACCGGATGAGATCGGGTCCTTGGCGTGGCAGATCAGCCGTCCGTTCCGTTTTGACAGGCAGCTTGTCTCGGCCATCAGTGCGGCGTGCGGGTCGATTTCGTCGAACAGGTCGCGGCAGGCGGCAAAGAGATCGAGCTTGTGCGTGGTGACAAGTGCGCCGAGTGACAGGGGATCGGCCTTGATGAATTCAACTGCCTCGCGATAACGCGCGGGTTCGGCATGTGGCTGAAAATCCATGCCGCGGATCTCGACATCGCCCAGGCCGAGATGATGCGCCCAGGCGGGAAAGACCCGCATGATCGAGCTTTTCGCGGTGGTTACGCCGATGAAATAAAAGGTCGGTTTGCGTGCGGCTTCGTAGGGCATTCGTGATTTCCTTCGACTTCAGACGGCATTACCGACAAGCGCGGCGGCGACTTCCGGGGGGCGGGGAACGTAGCTGGTATTGTCGGTAAGGGTCCAACCGTCATCCACTGCGACGACGCGGTGACGCATGCCGCCAGAGCGTTCGATGATGCCATAGTCCTGACCCGAATCGGCGGGGTAGCAGAACACCATCACCAGATCTTCGTCGCCGATATTGACCGAGCGGTGAATCCAGTAGGGGGGCACGTAGCAGATCGTCTGCGGCCCGATCTCGACAATGCGGGTTTCGCCATCGGGCGATTCCAGCTGCATCAGCCCGGTGCCTTTCTGGCCATAATAGATTTCGGGGCGGTCAGATTTCGCGTGAATGTGGCCACGGGTCAGAAAGAACTCATCGCCGATGCGGCCGGGGCTCATTCTGGTGACGCCAAAGATCACATCCCCTGCTTTTTCCGAGGGGCGAAACTCGGTGACGTCATAGACGACCCGGTCCCCCTCGGCCAGCAGGGCGGCAAAGGCCGTTTGATCTGCATAAAGACCCGCCAGATCGCTGAGGCGCTTTTCGTAATGTCCGGTTCCGTTCGACATCGTGCCGGCCTCGGGGGATACGCGGCAGCTTGCTGGGGTAGGGATGGACATGCAGGGCCTCTCT
Source organism: Paracoccus sp. TRP (assembly GCF_000185925.1). NCBI lineage: Bacteria > Pseudomonadati > Pseudomonadota > Alphaproteobacteria > Rhodobacterales > Paracoccaceae > Paracoccus > Paracoccus sp. TRP. Next base: position 7,679 of record NZ_AEPN01000007.1, read on the forward strand.
GTTTGGTTGTTTTGCTACGTAAAAGATAGCGAGATTGAAATCAATACTCAATTATTATGCCCATTTGCCAAGGTTACACTAAATTGCGGCGAATATTATTGTTGACTCGGCAAATATTAAGTTGCAAAACTACGAAAGATGAGCAGCGGGCGCATGTCCCGGGACTCACCACCGTCTGGGAGGAACTGCCAATGAAAACCACTGCAAGGCTTGCGCTTGTCGCTGTTGCTTCGATTACGGCCATGAGTGCGGCTGAGGCGTCCGCATGCACCATCGGCCTGTCGATGAAGACGCTGGATGCCCCCTATTTTGCCGCGCAAGAGGTGGCCGCCAAAGCTCGTGCCGCCGAGATCGGCTGCGAGATCATGACAGCCGACGCGGGCAATGATCTGAACAAGCAGGTCGCTGATATCGAGGATATGGTGGCGCGCGGGGTCGAGGCGCTGCTGGTCAATCCGCGCGACAGTCAGGGACTGGTCCCTGCCGTGAACGCGGCCTCGGCTCAGGGGGTCAAGGTTTTCGTCATCGACTCGACGCTGGATTCCAGCGCGGATTTCGTGACGCTGGTGCAGTCGTCCAACAGTCGCAACGGCCTTTTGGTCGGGCGCTGGATCGCCGATCAGACCAAGGGAAAGCCGCTGAAGATCGCGCTGATCTCGGGCGATCAGGGCAACGAAGTCGGGCAAGAGCGCCGGCTGGGCGTGCTTGCGGGGCTGCTTGAGGGTCAGTTGCAGACCAGCGGTACCGCAGGGTTTGAGATCGTCGGCCAGGGCTGGGGTCTGTGGAACAATGAAGGCGGCCTCGACGCGATGGAGGACATCCTGGTCGCCCATCCGGACGTCAATGTTGTGCTGGGCGAGAATGACTCGATGGTCCTTGGCGCGCGCAATGCGCTCAAGGCGGCAGGCAAGACGGACGTGCTGCTGGTTGCGGCCGCTGACGGTCAGAAAGAGGCGTTGGAGCTGATCAGATCCGGCGAATACGGGGCCACCGGCCTTAACGATCCGGCAATCGTCGCGACTACGGCGGTCGATCTGGCCAAACAGGCAGTCGATGGCGAGCTGCCTGAAGGTATGGGCAAGATCACCTATACCGAGCCCGCCGTGATCACCAAAGACAACGTCGGCAAGTACTATCGCCCCGACGCGGTGTTCTGATCGACGGCGGCGGGGACGGCTATGGTCTCTGCCGCCTTTTATCCTCCGATCCCTTGCAGAGAAGCTTCCATGACAGAAGTGGTGCAGCTTTCCGGTATCCGGAAATCCTTTGGCGGCATCCATGCTCTTAAAGGCGTGGACTTCGTCCTTCGCTCTGGCGAGGTGCACGCCCTGCTGGGTGAAAACGGCGCGGGCAAGTCCACCCTGATGCGTGTTCTGGGCGGAGAGCATTTGCCGAGTGAGGGAGAGATCCGTATCGACGGCCTGTCGGCCGTCTTTCACCGGCCCGCAGATGCCATGCAGCGCGGAATCGTCGTCATCCATCAAGAGATGGCGCTGGTTCCGGACCTTAGCGTTGCCGAAAACATCTTTCTTGCTGAACTGCCCCGGCTGATTTCCTGGCGCGAGGTGAAGCGGCGCGCGCGTGACATCATTCAGCGGCTTGGCTTTGACATTCAGCCGCAGGCCATGGTCCGGGATCTGTCTGTTGCTCAGCAACAAGTGGTTGAAATTGCCAAGGCGCTTTCAAGAAATGCGCGCGTCATCGTCTTTGACGAGCCGACTGCGGTGCTGTCGGTGCAGGATGCCGAGCGGCTGCTTACGATCATCCGCGACCTGCGGGATCAGGGTGTCGGGGTGGTCTATATTTCGCACCGCCTTGATGAGGTGTTCCGCATTGCTGACCGTATGACGGTCATGAAAGACGGGACGACCGTCGGCATGGTCGAGAAAAGCGCGGTGACTATTGATGATGTCATCCGCATGATGGTCGGACGTCGGCTGGATGCGCTTTTTGGCGAGGATGTCCCGCGTGAAATAGGGCGTGAGTTGCTGCGTACCGAAGGTCTTGGGCGTGGCAACGTGGTGCGGGACGTTTCGCTGACGGTGCGGGCCGGAGAGATCGTCGGTCTGGGCGGCCTTGTCGGTGCCGGACGGACAGAGCTTGTGCGGCTGATCTTTGGCGCTGACCGTCATGACGCCGGCCGTATCTTTGTTGCAGGGCAACAGATGCGCATCCGCCGTCCCGGGGACGCGGTGCGGGCCGGGATCGGTCTTGTGCCGGAAAGTCGCAAGGATCAGGGCGTCGTTCTGGACATGCCGATCCGCGTGAACGCGACCATGGCGCGCCTTGACCCGCTGACGAACCTTGTCGGTGTCGTCCGCCGCCGCGCCGAACGGCAGGCCGTTGATGTCCTGTCGGATCAGCTGCGGATCAAGGCTTCCAGTCAGGATGCTCCGGTCTCAAGCCTTTCGGGTGGCAACCAGCAAAAGGTCGTGCTTGCGAAATGGTTTCATGCAGAAGGGCGCGTACTGATCTTTGACGAACCCACCCGCGGCGTCGACGTTGGTGCCAAGACCGAGATCTACTCGCTTATTCGCAGGTTCGCGGCAGAGGGTAAGGCGGTGCTTGTGGTGTCGTCCGAACATCACGAACTGTTCGGCCTGTGCGACCGTATTCTTGTGATGCGTGAGGGCAGGCTTGCCGGTCAGCTTATGCCCCCCGACTACTCCGAAGAAAAACTGCTGAAGCTGGCGATGACCAGTAACGCGAACGCTGCATGAGGATAGTTCCATGTCCACGGTGACCAAACCCGATACTCGCCGTCTTGATTTCGGTGATCTCATGCATCGCTATGGAACCTTCGTGATCCTGATCGTGCTGCTTGCGGTTGCCAGTATGCTTTCGGATGTGTTCCTGACCCAGCGCAACCTGATGAATGTCCTGCGGCAGGTGGCGGCGACCGGGCTGATGGCCGTCGGAATGCTGTTTGTCGTCCTGACCCGGGGTATCGACCTGTCTGTCGGTTCGGTTTCGGCGCTGGGCAGCGTGGTTTCCGCCGTCCTTGTCCAGCAGATGGCACCGGGGCTTGCGATCGGGGCAACGCTTGTCGTCGGCGCGGCCTGCGGGCTTGTTTCCGGCCTGCTGGTGGCCTTTCTGCGCCTGCCGGCGTTTGTGACAACGCTTGCCGTGATGACCATTGCGCGCGGGGCCGCGTTCATCGCCTCATCCGGGCAACCCATCAGGATGGGAGAGGCGGGGCAAACCATCACCGCCTTTGGCACGGGTTTTGTCGCGGGAGTTCCCTATCCCGTGTTGCTGATGCTGGCGGTTTTCGTCATTGCTGGGCTGGTGCTGACCTATACCCGGTTCGGCCGGCTGGTTAAGGCCATCGGCTCAAACCGTGATGCGGTTCGCTTGTCCGGGATCTCGGTCTCGCGCTATGAGGTCGCGGTCTATGTCATCTCGGGCATTCTGGCTGCTGCTGCGGGGATCATCTCGTCCAGCCGCACCGGGATCGGCTCGGCCAATATCGGGGTCGGCGCTGAACTTGACGCCATTGCGGCGGTGGTGATCGGCGGCGCAAGCCTGATGGGCGGGCGTGGCAGTGCTCTGAACACCTTTGTTGGCGTGTTCATCCTTGGCATCATCGCGAACCTGATGAACCTTGCCAATGTGCCTGGCTATCACCAGCAGGTCTTTATGGGCGTCATCATCATCGGGGCGATGCTGCTGCAATACGGCTCTTCCTTCTTTCGCCGCTGATTTCGGAGAATACATCCATGTATCTTGAACGTTTCCGACTGGACGGCCGTGTTGCCGTTGTCACCGGCGCAGCCCGAGGCATCGGATTGGCAATCAGCGAGGCGCTGGCCGAGGCCGGGGCAACCGTGATCCTGACCGATATGGATGGCAAGGCAGCTGAGGTCGCAGCGGCAAAGATCACCGGAACCGGCGCCCGGGCCCAGGCTGCCGCACTGGACGTGACCGATGTCGCGGCGGTCGAGGCCCTGGCGGCGGATGTGGTCGCACGACACGGCAGGGTCGATATCCTGGTGAACAACGCAGGTATCGCCATTTCGAACAAGCCGGCCGAGGACATGACGGATGAGGTCTGGGCCAAGGTCATCGACGTGAACCTGAACGGGGTTTTCTGGTGTTGCCGCGCCTTTGGCCGCGCAATGCTGGAACAGGGGACGGGCAGCATCGTCAACGTTGGCTCGATGTCGGGCTTTATCGTCAATCGCCCGCAAGAGCAGGCGAACTACAATGCCTCGAAAGCTGGTGTCCACCATCTGACCCGTTCGCTTGCTGCCGAATGGGGCGGGCGGGGGGTGCGGGTCAACGCGGTCGCGCCCACCTATATCGAGACCGAGATGAACGCCTATGTCTATGATGACCCCGAGATGCATCGGCATTGGATCGGCGGCACTCCCATGGGCCGGATGGGCCGTCCCGACGAGGTTGCCTCGGTCGTGCTGTTTCTTGCGGGTGATGCGGCAAGTCTGATGACCGGTTCCATCGTTTTGGCGGATGGCGGTTATGTCTGCTGGTAAGATCATGCCTGCCGGTATGCGCTTTCCCGGTCGTTACCTTCAGGGACCGGGTGCGCTTTCACGTCTGGGTGCGGAAATTCAGGGCCTGGCGCCGGGGTCATCTGCGCTGGTTCTTGTGGATGGGGGCGTGCATGGGCTGATCGCGGGCGAACTTGCCTCTGCATTGGACAAGACCGACGCGCTGGTCCTGCGCCATGGCGGCGAATGCAGCGAAACCGCCATTGCTGCGGCAGCCGGGGCTGCGTGCGACAAGGGTGCTGGCGTGCTGGTTGGCATCGGCGGGGGCAAGGCGCTGGATACTGCCAAGGCTGCGGCGCATGAGGCTGGCTTGCCGGTCATCGTCGTGCCGACCATCGCGGCGTCAGATGCACCGTGCAGCGCCCTTGCGGTCGTCTATCATGATGATGGAACGGTGGCTTATGACCGCTTTCTGCCCCGTAACCCTGATCTGGTGCTGGTCGACACGGGGCTGATCGCCTGTGCGCCTGCAAGATTTCTGGCGGCGGGCATCGGTGACGCACTTGCGACCTTTTATGAAGCCGAGGCTTGCAGGCGCAGCGGGGCGGCGAATTGCCTTGGCATGCCCGGCCTGCCGCTGGCCTATGAAATCGCCCGCTTTTGCCGCGACACGATTTTTGAACATGGTGCTGCAGCTTTGGCCGAATGTGATGCCGATACCGCAGGCCCGGCGATCGAGCGGGTGGTTGAGGCGAATATCCTGTTGTCCGGGATCGGGTTTGAATCCGGCGGTGTCGCTGCTGCCCATGCCATTCATCATGGGCTGACAGAAATTGATGCGGTCCATGGCCATCTGCATGGCGAAAAGGTTGCCATTGGGGTTCTGGCGGGCCTGTTGATTCAGGGGGATGAGGCCGAATTCGCCCGCGTGCGCGATTTTTGCGCCAAGGTCCGCCTGCCAGTACGACTGGGCGATATCGGGCTTGTCGCGGCAAGCGATGATGATCTTTTCCGTATTGCCGAACGGGCTTGCCGCCCCGGAGAAATCATTCACAACGAGCCGATGCCCGTCACTTCGCCGATGGTCGTTGCTGCTCTGGCACGGCTGAGATGACGTCCAAGGCGTTCATACCTGAGGGAACCTGCCATGCGTGACCTGTATCTTGCCATTGACGTCGGCACCGGCAGCCTGCGGGCGGCGCTGGTCGAGCGTCGTGGTACGATCCTTGCCATGAGCAGCCGCGAGCATGAACAGATTGTGCCGCAGTTCGGCTGGTCCGAGCAGCGCCCGGCGGATTGGTGGGCAGGCACGGTTGAGGCGATCCGTGACGTGCTGACCCGGGTCGAGAACGCGCCGGCCCGTGTCTCGGCGATCTGTGCCTGCGGACAGATGCACGGGACGGTTCTGATCGACGCGGACGGTCAGCTTACGCGTGAGACGGTGCCGCTGTGGAACGACAAGCGCACGCTGGCTGACGTCGGGGATTTTGCTGCCCGCCACGCCCCGGGGGAATACCTTGCGCGGACGGCCAACCCGCCAAGCCCGGCCTGGCCTGCTTTCAAACTGCGCTGGCTGGCGGCCCATGACCCGGCGGCCATGGCGGCCACCCGGACCGTTCTGATGCCCAAGGACTGGATCAACTTCAAGCTGACCGGCGTTCGCGCACAGGACCGAACCGAAGGGTCGATGAGCTTTCTGATGGACGCTGCGACCCGCGACTGGTCCGGCGAACTGCTGGCTCTGGCCGGGATTTCGCGCGATCTGCTGCCGCCGCTTCGTGATCCGGTCGAGGTGCTGGGCGGGTTGACGCCGCAGGCCGCCGCGCGGCTGGGCCTTGCCGAAGGGCTGCCAGTTCTGGTCGGAGGCGGTGATTATCCCGTTGCCCTGCTTGGGTCGGGCGTCATGGCGCCCGGCATGGCTTCGGATGTCACGGGGACCTCGACGATTGTGACGCTGTTGCACGACGCCCCGGTCATCGACCCCGAGGTCTCGAATGTCGCGACGGTCGAGGGAAATTGGGGCAGCCTGACCCTGCTTGATGCGGGTGGTGATGCGATGAGATGGGCACGGCGCGCCTTTCACGAAAATCGCCGTAGCTATGCCGAGATTGCCGATGCTGCACGGCACGCTTTGCCGGGTTCCGGCAAGCTGTTCTTTTTGCCCTATCTGTCGGGGGAACGCTTTGGCGAATACCGCAATTCGCGCGCGCAATTCTTTGGATTGACCGCCGCGCATGGACTGCCCGAATTGCATCGGGCCGTGCTGGAGGGCGTGGCCTTTTCCGTGCGCCTCAGGCTTGGGGCGCTTCAGGCGCAGGGCCGGCGCCCCGAGCGGTTCGTTGCGGCCAGCGGCGGTGCAAAATCCGACCTTTGGCTGCGGATCAAGGCCAGCATGTATCGCGTCCCCTATCTGGTCCCGCGCGAGCTGGAATGCGGCGTCATCGGGGCTGCTGCGATGATGGCGGTCGCTGTCGGCGATGCGCCGGATCTGGCCGAGGCAGTCCGGCGTATGGTGGTCTTTGATCGTGAAATCCTGCCCGAACCGGAATGGGCGGATTGCTATGACAGGATGATGCCGATCTATGAAAAGCTCTACGCCGCTGCGCAGCCATTTTACGCTGAACTGGATGCGCTGATATGAGGGCGGTTCTGTGGGATCTCGACGGGACGCTGGTCGATAGTGAGCCTGCTCACGAACTGGCCTTTGATGCGGCGATTGCCGAGCTGGGCCTGTCGGTACCGGCAGAGTTTCACGACCGGCTTTTGGGCGCGAGCGAGGACCGCGTGCATGAAGCTTTGGTGGCTCAAACCGCCATCACGCTGGATCGTGCAGGCTGGCGCGCGGTGAAATGGCGGCATTACCGCGAGACGGCGGACCGGATCACGAGGCTGTCGCAGGCGGATCTGTTGGCACCGCTGGCCAATGCCGGTCGGGACATGGCCCTTGTCTCGAATTCGACGCGTGCCGAGGTTGAACATAATTTGTCGGTCGCCGGCCTTGCCCGCTATTTTCCGGTGACAGTCAGCCGTGACGATGTTCGCCGCGGCAAACCCGATCCCGAAGGCTACCTGCTGGCCGCAGAGCGCCTTGGGGTTCCGCCAGCCGACTGCGTCGTCGTTGAGGACAGTCCCACGGGTGCTGCCGCCGGTCTGGCAGCCGGAATGACGACGATTTTTTGTCCGCAGATTCCCACGTTAAAGCCGCCTGCGGGGGCGTTGATCGCCAGCCCTGGCAAACTTGCGGGCCTGTTCGGACGGCTGGGTCTGCTGCCGCAGGAATGACGAACCGATCCCGGCCTTTAAGGCCGCGCCTCGGTGTAGATGGTGAAAACTCAGAGGAGGAGTGACGTTATGGGTTATCAGGAGGTCTTCGGCACTACCTTTGCCGGCAAGACCGTTTTGCTGTCCGGCGGCACTGGTGGTATCGGCCTTGCCCTGGCCAAGGGGTTTGCCGATTGCGGTGCAACGGTGATTGCGACCGGGGGCTCGGAAAAGCGGCTAGCCGGGGCGCAAGCCCAGGCAAGGCCGAACCTGTCCTTTGAGCGGCTGGATGTCCGGGACCATGACGCGGTTCGGGCGCGGTTTGAAAAGCTGGGCGAGCTGGATGTTCTGGTCAACTGTCAGGGTGTCGCGCGTCCCGGCGATGAATGGGACGAGGAAACTTTTCTCGCAGTCATGGACATCAACCTGAACAGCGCGATGCGGCTTGCGCGGGCGGCCTATCCCGGCCTGAAGGCCCGGCGCGGCAATATCATCAATGTTGCGTCAATGTTGTCCTATCTCGCGGATCCGACGGTCCCGTCCTATACCGCCTCCAAGACGGGGATCGTCGGGTTGACCCGTGCGCTTGCCCATCAATGGGGTGCCGACGGCATCCGCGTCAACGCCATTGCGCCCGGATACCACAAGACCGAGATGACCAAGCCGCTGTGGTCCGAATCCGAGGCCGCAGACCGCATCGCGCAGCGCGCGGCGGCCAAGCGGTGGGGCACTGTCGAGGATCTGGTTGGCCCCACGCTGTTTCTGGCCTCTGACGCGGCTGGTTTTGTTACCGGGGCGGTTCTGCCCGTCGACGGTGGTTACCACACCGGCTGATTTGTCCCGCCTCTGAAGCAAACCGGTACGGGCAAGGGTGCGGTTGCGCATTTTGCCCGCTGCCTTCGCACGCCTGTCCAACAGTGGAGATGAATAATGAAACCCATCCTTTCAACCGTGGCTTTTCTTGGCCTTTGCGCCGCTTTTGCTGCCTCCGCAGGTGCCGCCGAGATCAGTGCCTGCCTGATCACCAAGACCGACAGCAACCCCTTTTTCGCAAAGATGCGTGAAGGGGCGGTCGCACGCGCCAAAGAAGTCGGGATCGAGCTGAAAACCTTTGCCGGCAAATATGACGGCGATCATGAGGCGCAGGTCGCGGCAATCGAAACCTGCATGTTCGAAGGTGTAAAGGGAATTCTGATGTCGCCCAACGACAGTGCGGCCATCGTCCCTCTGGTCGAACAGGCAAGGAATGCGGGGATCCTTTTCATCACGCTGGATTCACCGCTTGATCCTGTTGATGCGGCGGATGCGACCTTTGGGACCGATAACTTCAAGGCGGGCGAACTGATCGGCAAATGGGCGGCAGCCCAACTGGGCGACAAGGCCGCCGAGGCACGGATCGGTTTTCTGGATCTGAACGCAAGTCAGGTCGCAGTGGATTACCAGCGCGATCAGGGGTTCATGTCCGGCTTTGGTATCGACGTCAAGGATCCCAGGGTGATCGGGGATGAGGATGACAGTCGTATCATCGGCCATGCCTATACCGACGGTGCCGAAGAGGGTGGCCGCAAGGCGATGGAAACCATCCTGCAAATCAATCCGGACGTGAACGTTGTCCATACGATCAACGAACCGGCTGCGGCGGGCGCCTATGAGGCTTTGGTTGCGGCTGGTCGTGAAAAAGATGTGCTGCTGGTTTCGGTGGACGGGGGTTGTCCGGGCGTCAAGAACATTGCCGAAGGCATTATCGGCGCGACAGCGCAGCAATATCCGATGCGCATGGCGCAAATGGGTATCGATGCGATCAAGGAATATGCCGAAACCGGGAAAAAGCCTGAACTGGAGCCCGGGAAAGACTTTTTTGACACCGGTACGACCCTGATTACCGACAAGCCGGTCGAGGGGCTGGAGTCGATCGACTCTGCCGAAGGCGCCAAGCTCTGCTGGGGCTAAGCTCATCGGGCAAAGAGGCCGCTGCTGCCTCTTTGCCTTTCAGAAGCACCTGGGAGACTATTCATGACATCTACAGAAAAGTCGGTCTCGGCCGACAGCTTCCGGCACGGGGGCGGGCGCTCGATGCTGGATCGCGTTCAGCATGCGCTGCATACCAACCCTTCGCTGGTGCCGCTGCTGGTCCTTGTCGTTTCGGTCCTGGTCTTTGGCATCCTGATCGGGCCGAGGTTCTTTTCCCCGCTCGCGCTGACGCTGATCCTGCAACAGGTCGCCATTGTCGGGATCGTCGGCGCGGCGCAAAGCCTTGTCATTATCACCGCGGGAATCGACCTGAGTGTTGGGGCGATCATGGTGCTAAGCTCGGTTATCATGGGGCAGTTCACGTTCCGCTATGGCCTGCCGCCGGGTCTGTCGATCCTGTGCGGGCTTTCGGCGGGTGCGCTGTTTGGTGCGATCAACGGGCTGCTCGTGTCGATCATGCGGCTGCCGCCGTTCATCGTGACACTGGGCATGTGGCAGATCCTGATGGCGGCGAATTTCCTGTATTCCCGCAATGAAACGATCCGGGCGCAGGATATCGCGGCAGAAGCACCGCTGCTGCATCTCTTTGCCGCGAAACAGAACATCGCCGGGACCGATTTCACCCTTGGCACCATCTTCATGCTGGCGCTGGTGCTGTTTCTGGCCTTTGTGCTGCGCCATACGGCCTGGGGACGGCATGTCTATGCCGTGGGCGACGATCCGGGCGCGGCCGAGCTTTCCGGGGTGAATGTGCGGGGCACGCTGATCTCGGTGTATGCAGTGGCGGGGCTGATCTGCGCTCTTGCCGGGTGGGTGATGATCGGGCGGATCGGGTCTGTCTCACCCAATGTTGGTCAGCTGACGAACATCGAAAGCATTACCGCTGTCGTCATCGGGGGGATTTCGCTTTTCGGGGGGCGTGGCTCGATCATGGGTACCCTGTTCGGCGGCCTGATCGTCGGGGTCTTTACCCTTGGCCTGCGCCTGCTCGGGGCTGACGCGCAATGGACCTATCTGATGATTGGCGTGCTGATCATCGTGGCGGTCGGGGTCGATCAGTGGATCAGAAAGGTAACATCATGACCCAACCAATTCTGCAGGCCCGTGGGCTGGTCAAGCGTTACGGCCATGTCGTCGCGATGGATGGTGCTGATTTCGACCTGTATCCTGGCGAGATTCTTGCCGTGATCGGCGATAACGGTGCCGGAAAATCCTCGCTCATCAAGGCCTTGTCCGGCGCGGTTCGGCCCGACGCGGGCGAAATCCGGTTTCAGGGCCAACCGGTTCAGTTCAACTCGACCAAAGAGGCGCAGCGCGCGGGGATAGAAACGGTTTATCAAACGCTTGCCATGTCTCCGGCCCTGTCGATCACCGACAATATGTTCATGGGGCGCGAGTTGCGCAGACCGGGTTTCGCCGGATCGGTGTTGCGGATGCTCGACTGGGGGCGGATGCGCGCATTCGCTCGTGAAAAGCTGAATGAGCTGGGCTTGATGACCATCCAGAACATCAATCAGCCGGTCGAGACCCTGTCCGGCGGTCAGCGACAGGGCATCGCCGTGGCAAGGGCTGCGGCCTTCGGGTCCCGGGTCATCATCCTTGACGAACCGACCGCTGCGCTGGGAGTCAAGGAGTCACAGCGCGTTCTGGACCTGATTGCCGAGCTGAAGGCCAGGGGGCTGTCGATTGTCCTGATCTCGCACAATATGCCGCATCTGTTCGAGATTGCGGACCGCATCCACATACACCGGCTGGGAAAGCGGCTTTGCACCGTCAGGCCAAAGAATTGCAGTATGCCCGATGTGGTCGGGCTGATGACGGGGGCGCTTGGTCCGGAAAGCAACCCGGCAGAGGTGGTCGGATGACAAGCCCGGCTTAGCCCCGAAAGGGGGCAGGGTCTGCTTGCCGGTTTGCTGATGCTGGCGGCGGGGGCGGCGACTACATCGCGATCAGGGAGAAGCCATTGCAGAAATCGCTCCGGTTCAGTGCTGTCTTCCTTGCCCCTCGTCGGACACCGAAGGACCCAGGCACGGTGCGGCGGTTGGCAAGACCGGTCCGAAACAGGATGCAGGCGGACACTGGGGCTGTTATCGCGACTTAAGCCACTGGCCGCGAAAGTACGTACCGTGCATGCATCAGGGGCTGATCAATCAGTGCAACAGGGTTTGGCCCAAAGGATGCCCCGGGGACCGGAGCGGTTCGGATACAGAGAGCCGCATTGTCGCGCAGTATGATGGCGAACTGACCGGGCCAGTTTCTGATCTGGTCTTGTTGGTGATCCGGTTCTGTCCGCTCATATCCGCGATGCGCCAGCCGCAGGTCCGGGCAGCCGAATCGATGGATGACGCTGCTGTCGCCGTGCGGCTGGGCTGAGGTAGAGGCTAAATGGTGCCCACCCCGGCAGCTTTACCTTGCTGCCGGCGCCTTCAGCATTTCGCCAAGCCGGCGGATGCCTTCGTCGATTTGCTGGTCGCTGGCGCAAGAGAAGCTTAGTCGCAGCGTGTTGCGCCCCGACCCATCGGCAAAGAACGCGCCCCCCGGCACGAAGGCCACCCGGGCGTCACGGACGGCACGGGCAAGCAGCTCTGCCGCGTCAATCGACGGGTCCAGCGTTACCCAGATGAACATCCCGCCTTCGGGCCGGGTAAAGTGAACATTTGCGGGCATTTCGCGCTCAAGCGCCGCGATCATCCGGTCACGGCGGGCGGAATAGACCGTGCGGAGGCGGTTGACATGTTCGTCAAACAGCGCACGGGCCACGTCATTCGTCGCGATCTGGTTCAGTGTGGGCGAATGCAGGTCGGCAGCCTGTTTCATCAGCACCAGCCGCCCGATCACGTCCTTGGCTGCGCAAACCCAGCCGACGCGCAGGCCGGGCGACAGGGTTTTTGAGAAGGTGCCGCAATAGATGGTGCGGGTCTTTTCGATCCCGCCATTTCGGGCGACATCGAGAGCAAGGATCGGAGGAATTGAATCGCCGTCAAACCGCAGGGACTGATAGGCCGCGTCCTCGATGATCGCGATGCCAAGAGCCTCGGCCTGATCAAGAAGCGCCTCACGCCCTGCCAGGGACAGGGTTTCCCCGGTGGGGTTGGCGAATTCAGGCGAAAGATAGGCGAATTTGATTGCGCCGCCTGCGGCCCCGGCCTGCGCCTTCAGCAGTTCGGGGGACTCGTTGCTGAACGGATCAAGGCGGGCATAGCGCGGCTCATAGGCATTGAACGCACCAAGCGCACCCAGATAGCTGGGCCATGTGACCAGCGCCGTATCATCCGGCGACAGCATAAGCTTTCCTAGGTAATCAAGTGCCTGCTGCGAACCCGAGGTGATAAGGATATTGTCCGCATCGCAAGAGACGCCCAGATCGGCCATGCGCCCGGCGATCCATTCGCGCAAGGGGCGATACCCTTCGGACACCGAATATTGCAATGCGACCTTGGCCTGTCCGGGCTGCATGGCGGTGGCAAGGGCCTTGGAAAACGCCTCGGCGGGGAAAAGCTCGGGGTCGGGAATGCCACCAGCAAAGGAAATGATGTCGGGCTGGTCCAGCAGCTTGAGCAATTCGCGGATTTCGGACGCCTTCATCCGGGCGTTCCGCGTCGCAAACACATCAGACCATTGCATTGATTCCACACTCCCGGCCACAAAATCTCCCGATAACTGCGCCTCTGCGCAGGTGAATGCAATGGGGGGTGTCGGGAAGGTTATGTCACGTTTCCGAGCTTGATTTCATAGGCTGTGCGGACGACCGTTATCACGTGGTGCAGAACAGACGAGGGGTTGTCTGTGCGCCAGACCAGCTCCCAATCCTGCGTCAGAGTCAGGTCTTCAAGCCGCGTCAGCGAGACATTGGGCGGGACATGCACATCCATCGGCATGATGGCGCAACCCATACCCGCCGCCACAAGCGACAGCATCATTGAGCCATTGGCGGCCAGTGTAGCGGGTTGTGGCACAAAGCCTGCCTCGTGAAAGGCATGGATAACCCAATCGTGCCATAATGGCGCAACATGGCGCGGCAGCCAGACGAAATCGCGACCTATGAGGTCCTTTAGTCGTTTCGGCTGGCCTTCGGGCCAGCGCCAGTCGCTGGGATAGCCGATGCCAAGCCCTGCGGAATAAATGGGTATGCCGGCCAGTTCGGGGTCGTTTGGCGGACGAAACAGCGTCAGGCCGGCATCCAGGCGACCTTTTCGCAGCAAAGGCAACTGCGCTTCGGACAGCAGGTGGCTGAAGGTCATTGATACATCGGGCAGTGCGTCACGCAGCGAACGCAACAGCTCGCTGATTTGGGCCGGGATGATCTGCATGACGGGCAGGGCCAGCGACAGGGTCCCAAGCTCGCCCCGTCCGGCGCGGATCGCATTCTGGCGTGCCTGTTCAAAATCGCTGAGCAGGCGCACAGCGTCGCGCTGAAGTTGCAGCCCGGCATCCGTCAGCGTCACTCCCCGGGCCGTGCGGGTGAACAGCTGAGTGCCAAGATCCGTCTCCAGCTCCTGGATCTGCCGGGTCAGGGCGGGTTGAGCGACGCGGATCGACTGCGCGGCGGCGGTGATGCTGCCGCATTCCACGACTGACAGGAAATATCGCAACTGTCTTAGCTTCATTGCCATATCCGTTCAGCATGGATGCGATCTTTATAAGGTATTTCTGGGTATGAAACCAGATGGTTAGCATTACGCCTGGTCACCTCTGACGGGCGTCTTTGCTGTGGTCCGGCTTTGTAAGAGGTCTGCCAGAATTCTGTTCCTGCTGCGGCAGGCAATCGCGCTGATCGCGCAGGAGGAGAAGCGGATGAATATTCTTGCAGGGGCTCGGGCTCAGCATGACTACATGATTGCTATCCGGCGACGTCTGCACGCCAACCCCGAACTATCCTTGCAAGAGGAAAAGACCTCGCAGCTGATCGCCACAGAGCTGGAGGGGATCGGCATCCCCTATGTCCGGGTCGGGGATTACGGGCTGGTTGCGACGATCAGCGGCGCGCGGGCCGAGCCGATGGTCGCCCTGCGTGCTGATATGGACGCGCTGCCGATCCATGAGGCGAATAGCCATCTGGATTATATCTCGACCGTGCCCGGCGTCATGCACGCCTGTGGCCATGATGGACATGTCGCCATGCTGCTGGCTGCGGCGCGCATCCTTTGGGCCAATCGCGATGCGCTGCAGGGTTCGGTAAAGCTTTGCTTCCAGCAGGCCGAAGAGGTCGGAATGGGCACCGCCGAAATCAAGGCCGAGCTGGCCCGATTCCCCATTCAGTCCATCTTTGGGATTCACCTTTGGTCAGAGCTTGAGACCGGCAAGATCTCGGTCGAGGCGGGACCAAGGATGGCGTCCGGGAAAAAGCTGTCGATCAGGGTCAAGGGGCGCGGCACCCATGGCGCCTATCCCAATCGCGGCGTTGATCCGATCATCGCCGCGGCTGCGATCGTGATGAACTGCGCCACCATCACCAGCCGTGAGATCGACCCGCTTGCCCCGGTTTCGCTAAGCTTTGGCAAAATCGCCGGTGGCGAAAGCGCGAATATCATCCCCGAAG
Source organism: Paracoccus sp. TRP (assembly GCF_000185925.1). NCBI lineage: Bacteria > Pseudomonadati > Pseudomonadota > Alphaproteobacteria > Rhodobacterales > Paracoccaceae > Paracoccus > Paracoccus sp. TRP. The sequence goes on from NZ_AEPN01000007.1 coordinate 22,901, forward strand.
AAGTGATGATCGAGGGGACCTTGCGCACCACCTCGCCCCGGATTCAGGCTGAGATGGTGCAGGCGGTCGAGCGTATGGCCATTACCGCGGCCGAGACCTTTCGGGCGACGGCGACGGTTGAATGGGGTTTGGGTTGCGGGATTGTTGAGAACCATCCCACCTTCAGCCGCATTGCCGAACAGGCGGTCCGCAATCTGGGCCTGTCCTCGTCAATGACCAAGTTCAACACGCTGATGGCGTCTGAAAATTTTGCCGATTACCTCGACAGCTATCCCGGGGTTTTTGCTTTTATCGGCATCCGAGATCCCTCTTTGGGCTCAGACTTTCCGCATCATCATCCGAATTTCAATATCGACGAAAACTCACTGGTTCTGGGTGCGGCGCTGCATGCGCAATACGCGATCGAATGCCTCTCGGGCGGTAAAGGGTTAATTAATGAGTGATGCGGTCATCATCGAAAAGCGCGGGTTTCTGAGTGCGGTCGAGCGTATCGGCAACAAGATCCCCCATCCTCTGGCGATATTTCTGGGCATTATCGCGCTGGTACTGCTGCTTTCGGCGCTTTTGTCATGGGCGGGTGTCACCGCCACCCACCCCCAGTCAGGAGAGGTGATCGCTGTCCGCAGCATGCTGACAATCGACAGTATTCTGACCTGGATGAGCAGGCTGACGGCGAACCTGCAAAACTTTCCGGTGTTGGCAGTGGTCATCGTGATGGCCGCCGTAACCGGTATTGCCGAACAGGTCGGCTTCTTTACCGTCGCGATTAAGCAATCTCTGCGCAATGTCCGCGGCATTTATGTCGTCTTTGCCATCGCCTGCATCGCTGCTATCGGCAATGTGGCGGGGGATGTGTCCTTTGCCATCATTCCGGCCCTTTCGGCTAGCGTCTTTCTGGGCATGGGCCGGCACCCGCTGGTCGGCCTGTTTCTTGGCTATGCCGTGGTCGGAGGCGCCTTTGGCGTCAGCGTTATCCCGGGCGGTTTCGATGTGATCCTGACCCCGATCAGCGTTCAGTCGGCGCATCTTTATGATGAGAGCTTCGACATGAACATTCTGAACGGCTATTACCTGCTCGCGACCAGCACCATCGTCGTTGCTGCCATCGCCACCTTCGTGACGGTGGTCTTTGTCGAGCCGCGCTTTGGAAAATACGAAGGCGAACTGGCGGGGACGCCGGATATCGTGGTCACGGATGTCGAGCGCCGGGCGCTGCGGCGCAGCTATCTGGCGGTTGGGTTGTTCCTTTTGGCCGTCATCGTCGCAGCGATTCCGCAAAACAGCTTTCTGCGTTCGCCCTCGGGTTCGCTGGTGGTCGATGCACCGCTGATGCGACTGATCTTTCCGTTGCTGCTGATGGTCTTTTTCCTGGCCGGGACGGTGTTCGGGGTTGGCACCGGCAAGATCGGCAACCTAAGCGATCTTGCGCGGCTGATGACCGAGGCGGTCAAGACGGTCTCTCCCTTTATTGTCATCGCCATCGTGGTCAGCCAGTTCCTGTATCTTTTCAATGAATCGAACCTGGGCGCGGTACTGGCCATTCGGGGCGGGCAGGCACTGACCCAGCTGGCGGTGCCGGTTGTGGCTGTCCTAATACTGTTCTTTCTGCTGGAAGCGGTTGCGGACATGTTTATCATCAGCGGTTCGGCGCGTTATCTGGTCTTTGCGCCGGTCTTTGTTCCAATGATGATGCAGCTTGGTGTCCATCCGGCGCTGACGCAGGCGATCCACCGTATGGGAGGCAGTGTCGCCAACCCGCTGACTCCGCTGAACGCCTTTTTTCCTGTGCTGCTGGGATTGGCGCAGAAATATGACCGCAATGTGGGGATGGGGACAATCTTCAGCGCGATCATCCCCTATAGCATCGCCTATTCGCTGGGATATCTGATCCTGATCGTCCTGTGGTATTTTCTGGATCTGCCGGTCGGGTTCGGCACTCCCGTCAGCTATCCGTAAAGGATCGGCGCGCAGTTTGCGCTGGGCTAGGCCCCGCGCACCTCTGCGATCATCGACCTGAGCTCGTCCAGGGATTGCTGGCCGAACGCGCCGAAGTCCCCGGCGATGTAGGTGGGTGTTCCGGACAGCCCCATGTTTTCGGCCAGAATCCAGGAATGCTCGATCTGGCGGGCGATATTGATGTCCTCCATGTCGCGGCGCAGCTGACCCATGTTGAGGCCGACCGAGCTGGCGGTGGCGATGGCGCTTTTGTCATCCGCCGGACCTTTGATGCGCATCAGGCTGGTGTGGAACTGCCAGAACTTTCCCTGTCGCAGCGAGGCGAGTGAGACTTTTGCACAATAAAGTGATCCGGCACCAAAGACTGGCCATTCCCGCAGCACCACCCGCAACTGCTGATCCTCAAGGATCAGCCGGTGCAGGTCAGCGACCGAAGCGCGGCAATATGGGCAGTTATAATCAAAGAACTCGGTCAGCGTCACATCACCGGAGGGATTGCCCAGAACTGCGCCCAGCTTTTCATGTTCAAGCGCCTGACGCAGCCCGTCAGGCATGGGATTTTCCTGTGCAGAGGCAGGGATGCCGGTGATGATGACGGCTCCTGTCGCAAGGCCGGTCTGCAGGAATTCGCGCCGGTTGCGAGAGGGGAGTTTTCTGTCTGGCATGGGCCTGTCCTTCTGCGATCTGGAGCGCATTGATAGGCGGCGGGCCTTAACCAAGCCTTAAGCGCAGAACTGTTCGCGCCTGATCACCCTTAAGCTGGTGTTAAGCTTTCTCGCCCATTCGGGCGCGGGATCCGATACCCCGAACGACTGGAGCGTGAAATATGAATCAACCTTGCCACCAACCCCCGCATGATCCGCGCCGCAAAACGGCGACTGTGGATGGCACAGCAAGCAGACGTGCGTTTCTGGGCGGGCTGATCGCCGGAGGGCTGGCGCTGCCGCGGCTTGCATCGGCTCAGGCCATTGATCCGACGACGGGGCAGGCCGTTTATGGCTCGGCGACTGCCGGGCAGGCGCCGGATGTGGGCGTCTATCAGATCGACCCGACCAAAGACAGCCGCCGCAACCTGTCTTCGTTCCGCAATCGGCATTGGAGCGAGTTCTACCCCTCGCTTGGCAAGGGGGTCATTCTGGCGGATATCTCATCGCGTGCGCTGCATTACTGGTCGGGCGACGGGAACACCTATCTGCTGTTCCCCTCTTCGATCCCGGTGTCGGAAGAGCTGACCAAGCGCGGCCGGACCGAGGTGGTGCGCAAGGCCCAGAACCCGACCTGGACGCCAACCCCCAGTATGCGTCAACGCGATCCCAGTCTGCCGCAGCGGGTCGAAGGCGGGGCGCCGGACAATCCCTTGGGGGTCTATGCCCTGTATCTGTCCTGGCCGGCCTATCTGATTCACGGCACCCATGATACGCGCAAGATTGGCCGTAAATCCTCAAGCGGTTGCTACGGGCTTTATAACGAACATATCGCAAGGCTTTACCCGCTGGTCGAGATCGGCACGCAGGTCACCATCTTCTGAGCCTGCGCAGCGGGCGACCCCCAAATGTGATCAGGTGGTGCGGGGTGCGGCGGGCAGGATCAGTTCTGCCCGCTCTCCGCCATTGTGGCGCGGGGACAGGCGCAGCTCACCCCCCATCGTCCGGACCGCGGCGGCAACGATCGAAAGGCCCAGCCCGCTGCCGCTGCCCGAGGGGCTGGACGCACCGCGATAAAAGCGTTCGATGACATGAGGGCGGTCTGCCTCGGCAATACCGGGGCCGCGGTCCAGCACCGCAAAGCGTACAGTGTCGCCGTCCCGCAATAGCCGTGCCTCGACGCACGCGCCTTTGGGCGAGGCGAGGATTGCATTTTCCAGCAGGTTACGCAGTGCCGGTGCCAGCAGGGCTGCCTGCGTGGTGCGCCACCGGGTTTCTCCGGTCTCAAGCCGCAGGGTGACGCCGCGCGATTGCGCCAGAATCACCAGCGCATCGGCGACATCGGCAAGGATGCGCGCGCCTTCTTGCGGGGGTGCGCCGCTGTCGATGGCGTTCTCGGCCGCTGTCATATCAAGCAGTTGGCGCACCATCCGGTCAGTGCGGTCCACCCCGCGCGCGATCTGCCCCAGCGCCCGATCCCGGGTTGCCGTGTCCGGGGCCATTGCGGCGACTTGCGCCTGCGTTTTCAGCCCGGCCAGCGGGGTTTTCAGTTCATGTGCGGCAAAGGCGGTAAAGCTGCGCTCGCGCTCGCGCAGCCCCTCGACGCGCTGGAACAGGCCGTTCAGTGCCTCGATCATCGGGCGCAGCTCCGAGGCTACATCGACCTGACGCAGCGGGCTTAAATCGGTCGCCGGACGGCGCGACAGCGCCTGAGTCAGCCGGTCAAGCGGCGCCAGCCCGCCGCGCACCGCCAGCCAGATCAGTACCGCCAGCAGCGGCAGGATCAGCAGGGCGGGTGCGAGCAGTCCCATCGCGACGTCATGCACCAGCCGTTCACGTATCGAGCGTGCATCGCCCACCATGACGCGCACGCCCATCTCGCGGTCCACATGGGTATAGACGCGCCAGACCTCGCCGTCGGCCTCGCGCTCGCTGAACCCTTCCTGCCGGGCAAGCTGGCCCGATGGCGCGCCGTCGGATTCGCTTTTCAGTTGGCCGTCAAAGCCCCAGACCTGACAGATCAGCTGTCGGGCATAATCATGCGGTCCGGTGCCTGCCAGGGCCGGGGCTTCATCGACCAGCATAGCTGCATCGGGGGCGGCGATGCCGCCGTTGCGACGGATCAGCGAGGCGACCATGCGGGCCGATTCCTGCAGGCGGCGGTCCAGAACATGGCCGACCTCGACCCGCGTCGAATGCTGAATCCAGCCCATCGCAGATAGCCAGATGATGCCGGTGGCGACCAGCAGGATCACGAACAGCCGTTTGCGGATCGAGTTCATGCCCCACCGTCCTGTTCGCTGGGCTTGCCCAGCCGATAGCCTGCCCCGCGGACCGTTTCGATGAACGAGGGGCCAAGCTTGGCGCGCAGCTTGTGGATATGGACCTCGACCGTGTTGCTCTCTACTTCGGCCTGCCAGCCATAGAGCCGCTCTTCCAGCACCGATTTGGCAAGGATCGCGCCGGGGTGTTCGATCAGCGCCTGAAGAATGGTGAACTCGCGGCGCGAAAAGGGGATATCCGTACCGTCGCGCCTGCCTTGCATGGTGGCCGGGTCCAGCTGCAACCCGTTCCATTCGATCACTGCCGCCGCCCGGCCCTCTTGCCGGCGCAGCATGGCGCGCAGGCGGGCGGCGAGTTCCGCAAGGTCAAAGGGCTTGCCAAGGTAATCGTCCGCCCCTGCATCAAGGCCTTGTACCCGGTCGCGTACCTGATCGCGCGCCGTCAGCAGCAGGATTGGCAGGCGCGACCCCGCGGCGCGCAGCTCGGCCAACAGGTCCAGACCCGAACCATCGGGCAGCATGATGTCCAGCACCATGCCGGCAAAGCCGCCACCCGTCAGCGCGGCGCGGGCATCACCCAGTGTTCCGACCGCATCGGCGGTGAATCCGGACAGGCCCAGGCCGACGCTTAACCCGTCTGCAAGGGCCGGATCGTCCTCGACAATCAAGAGGCGCATGGTTTTCCCCGCAATTCGTGACGATCACGCTATCGTTGATAAAGCTTAAGGTGGGCTTAAGGTCGCGTCTTTAGCCAGAGCCCATGATAACGAGATTGTTCCCCGCACTTGTGGCGCTGCTGATCGCGGTCCTTGCCGCCAGCGCCTCCACTGCCCAGTCACACAAGGCACCTTTGCCGCCGCATGAGGCCTTTGCCCTTTCCGTCAGCCACGATGGAGAAACAGGGCTTTCGCTGAACTGGCGCATCGCCGAGGGGTATTATCTTTACCGCAGCGAATTTTCTGCCGAGGCGGGCGGCCAGAGCCTGCCGCTTTCTTTGCCCGGGGGCGAGGTTCACGATGACCCCTATTTCGGCACGGGCCAGATCTATCGCGACGCGGTCTCGGTCCGGCTTGAAAGGATGGATCGGCCGGTGACCCTGCGTTGGCAGGGCTGTCAGCAGGATGGTATCTGCTATGCGCCACAAACCGCGCGGCTGGACGCTACGGGCAAGCTGATGGCAGGCGATGCCCAAGCAGGCGCGGAGTGGAGGCCGCAGGCCGCTGGCCCCGGGCTGCGGCTGACGCTGGCGCAGGATCAGGGGTTGGTGCAGGGGCTTGCCCTGCGCGGCGGGGGTGCATTGGTCATCGCGGCTTTTCTGGGCTTCGGCTTGCTGCTGGCCTTTACCCCTTGTGTCTTTCCTATGCTGCCCATCGTCGCGGGCATGCTCGCCGCGCAGGGTGAAAGTCTGACCGCGCGGCGGGGTCTGTTGCTGACCAGCGCCTATGTGCTGGCGATGGCGGTGGCCTTTGGTCTGCTCGGTGTGGCTGCGGCGTGGTCGGGGGCGAACCTGCAACTGGTGCTGCAATCGCCCGCCGCGATCGCTGTCATTGCGGTGCTATTCGTGGTGCTGGCCCTGTCGATGTTCGGCTTTTACGAATTGCGCCTGCCGCAGGCGCTGTTATCCCGCCTTGGCCGGGCCGGGAGCTGTCGCGGCTCGGTCGGGGGGGCTATGGTGCTGGGCCTTACCTCGGCGTTGATCATTGGCCCCTGCGTGACCGCGCCGCTGGCCGGGGCGCTGATCTATATCGCCCAGACCGGAGATGTCATTTTAGGGGCTGCGGCGCTGTTTGCGCTGGGGCTGGGACAGGGGCTGCCGCTGCTTGCTATCGGGCTCTTTGGTCCGCGCATCCTGCCCCGCAGCGGTGGCTGGATGGAGGGCGCGAGACGCGCCTTTGGCGTGATCTTTCTGGGCTTTGCGATCTGGCTGGCGGGGCGGGTGCTGCCGGGTCCGGCGACGCTGGCGCTTTGGTCGGCCCTGCTGGTCGGGATGGCGGTCTTTCTGGGTGCGCTGGACCGGCTTGAATGCGATACGACGCGTACGCGGCGGCTTGGCGCGGCTATGGGGGTGCTATTGCTTTTCGCCGGGTTGGTTCAGGGTTTTGGTGCGGCGCTGGGGGCCGGTGATCCCCTGCGCCCGCTGGCGCCGCTTGCCGGACGGGACGTGCCCGCTCCGACCAAGGCAGGGCCACAATTTGCCGAGGTCTCGACCCGTGACGAGCTTGGCCGTGCCCTGACCGCGGCTCAGGGGCGTCCGGCGCTGGTTTACATTACCGCTGACTGGTGCGTGACATGCCGCGCCATCGAGCGCGGGCCTCTGGCCGATCCCGCCGTTCATGCCGCGCTGGCTGATCTGGCACCGATCCGGCTGGACGTTACCAGCTTTAACGCCGAGGCACAGGCGCTGATGCAGGATCTGGCTGCTGCTGGCCCGCCGACGATGATCTTTCTGGATCCTTCGCGGGCTGAGGCTTCGGGCAGCCGGCTGATCGGCGCGATGGACAGCGCCGCGCTGCTGGCCTCGATTGCGAAGATCGGGCTGTGAATGCGATCTCGATCGGGCCGTTGGTCCTTGACGGCGCACGCTTTGCCGCCGTGGTGGCGTTTGCCCTGTTCTTTGTGCTGGCTGAGGTCGCAGCGCGGGCAAAAGGGCGCGATGCGGCGCGCTGGCCAATTATCGCGGCGCTGGTCTGGGTTCTTGCCGCGCGGGCTGGCTTCGTCCTTGCGAACCGGTCCAGCTTTGCCAGCCATCCGCTGGACGCGCTGAACCTGTGGCAGGGCGGTTTTCTGCCTGCTGCGGGCTGGGTCGCTGGCGCAGCCCTGCTGCTGTTTATGCTTTTCCGCCGTGTGCACGGCGCGGGTCTGGCGTTGGTTCTGGGCGGAGCGGTCGCCTTTCTGGCGCATCAGGCCGTCATCGCCGCGCTTCCGCGTCCTGTGCTTAGCGTGCCTGATATCCAGTTGCTGACGCTGGATGGAAAGGCGGTGCAGCTTGCCGGGCGCGGCCGCCCGTTGGTGCTGAATCTTTGGGCGACCTGGTGCCCGCCGTGCCGGCGCGAGATGCCGATGATGGTCGATCTGGCCGCGAATAGCCCCGGCATCGATTTCGCCTTTGTCAATCAGGGGGATGACCTGCGCCGGATTACGGGCTTTCTTGCTGCTGAGGGCCTGCCCGGACAGGGGATGATCAGTGACCCGCAAAGCCGGTTGATGGGAAAGCTGGGTGCTATCGGCCTGCCCTCGACGCTGATCTTTGACGCGCAGGGCAGGCTGGTCGCGTCCCATATGGGTGAGATTTCGCGTGCCGCCCTGACCCGCATGATTGCGCAGGCGGCAATGACCGCGCAGCTAAGATAAGGAGACGTTATGAGTATCACCCGGCGCGATATTCTTGCCGCGACCACTGGCCTTGGCATTTCCGGTCTTGCCACAGGGGCGCTTCTTTTGAGCCGCAGACAGGGTGCCAGCGTAAAGCCGACGCCCGATGCGATGATCGATCAGGCGCTGCACGATCCTGACAACCCGGTGCTGGGCAATCAACAAGGCGCACTGACCGTTGCTGAATATTTCGATTACCAATGCCCTTACTGCAAGATGGGCCATGCCATGCTAAGTCGGGTGGTCCGCGATGAAGGCGATATCCGGCTGGTGATGAAGGACTGGCCGATCCTTGGCGCACCTTCGGTTCTGGCCAGTCAGCTGGTGCTCGGCGCTGTGTCGATGGGTCGCTATCATCAGGCCCATGACGCGCTGATGGCGACCGACGCGCGGCTGTCCCAGGATCAGATCCACGAGGTTTTGAACGCGGCCGGCATTGACCCCGGGACCGCCCTGACTGCCTATCGCGCCGAACGTGATCGGTGGGACGGGCTTTTATCGCGCAACTCGGCCCAGGCGGCGGGGCTGGGCCTTGGCGGCACGCCGGTCTTTGTCATCGGCGGAACGGTCTATCCGGGTGCCATGGACGAAAACCGCCTGCGTCGCGCCATCGCTGAGGCGCGAGGTCAAATCTAAGCTGAAACGCCCGCCACTTTATAAAAAGGAGATCCCATGCAACGCCGAAATCTGATCCTCGCGGGCGCGAGCCTGCTGTCGCTGCCGGTTCTGGGCCGTCCGGCCCTTGCAAAGAAAACGCGTGAGAACCCGATGCCCGAGGATCTGCGCAAGGCGCTTGAGCGTGACCCGACCTCGCCGGTTCTGGGCAATCCGCAGGGGGACATCACCCTGACCGAGTTCTTTGATTATAACTGCCCGTTCTGCCGTAAGATGGTCGATCCGATGCACCGGCTGATCACCTCGGACAAGAACCTGCGGGTCGTCTTTCGTGAATGGCCGGTTTTCGGCGAGGATTCGGAATTTGCCGCGCGCGCCTCTTTGGCTTCATTGCAGCAGGGGAAATACTGGCAGATGCATACCGCGCTGTTTCGCACCAAGGGCCGCGTGACCGAGGTTGCAACCATGCGCGCCGCGCGAGAGGTCGGTCTGGATATCGCCCGGCTTGAACGCGACATGGCTGCCGAACAGATCGAGCGCCATATTTCGATGAGCCATATGCTGGCCGAACATATGGGGCTGGTCGGTACCCCGACCTTTGTTGCGGGCGATGAGGGCGCCTTTGGCCAATACAGCCTCGCCGATCTGCGCGGGCTGGTGGAACGTGCGAGAGAAACCCTGCGGTAGGGTGTCGCCAAGGCTGATGCGCCGCTGACTATCCTGACAGGCAGGGATGCGGCGGCCTGACGGTGGTCGTCCCTGGGTGGGGCGATGATGGTCAGGACTGTCCTTCCTGATCAGCCTCGGCCTCCAGCCGTTCGCGCAGCGTGGCCATGACCCGGTGCGCGGTTCGGATTTCCTCGGCTGACAGGTCCTTTGCCAGCGCATTCACCCGGGGGGTATAGGCGTCGATTGCCGCTTCATAGGCTTGGCGCCCCTTTTCGGTCAGCACCACCAGTTGCGCGCGGCGATGGTGGGGGTTGGGCTGAAACTCGACGAGCCCTTCTTTTTCCAGATCATTCACTATGCGCTGAACGTTCTGACGGTTCGCGCCAAGATCGCGGGCGATCCAGGCCACAGGGCGTGACATTTCTGACAGAACGATTGCGCCCAGAACCTGCCAGCGTGCGCTGGTCAGGCCGAATGGCGCAACCAGCCTGTCCCCCCAGCCAAGCGTCAGGTTGTTCACGCGGAACATGGTCAGGATCAGCCCGGTCAAGGCTTCGCCTTCTGGAGTTGCCGCCTTTTGCTGCATTTTCCTCTCCGTGCTTAGATTGACACCATGGTGTCAAAGATCTAATTGTAATCATAATACCAAATCGACATCATGATTACAATTTTGCTCTGTAAAGGAAAGCGTCATGCCAAAGATCATCCACCCTATCGCCGGATTAGTCGCTTTCCTGACGGTTGCAGGTTTCTGGCTTTCGACAGTGATTTCAGAGCTGTTTTTGGGTTTAGCAGCAGTTGTTGAGGTCAAGACCGCTATTCCATGGGGTTTTTTGCTGCTGGTCCCCGCGCTGGCCCTGACCGGAGGGACCGGGTTTTCCTTAATGCGAGGTCGCCGAGGCAGGCTGGCCGACGCAAAGCTGCGGCGCATGCCGATCATTGTCGTGAATGGGTTGTTGCTTTTGATCCCGGCGGCGCTGTTTCTGGCCTTTAAGGCCAAAGCTGATGAGTTTGATGCCTATTTCTACATCGTGCAGGCGATCGAGTTGATTGCAGGGGCGGTGAATATCACCTTGCTTGGGCTCAATCTTCGCGATGGGTTAATGATGAAGGGCCGGTTGCGCCGTCGCAATGTGTAAATTGCGGCGTAACGCATTGGCTCTTTCACAAAGCTCCGTGCAGCTTGCAGGCAGCCAGTCAGGCCAGATGGCAGGCAACGGCCTGGCCGGGGGCAAGCTCGCGCAACGTGGGGATCCGGCTACGGCAGTCGTTGACCGCGATTGGGCAACGCGAGGCAAAGGGGCATCCCGGCGGCAGGTTGACCGGGCTTGGCGGATCGCCTTGCAGCCGTGCCCCGCCGCCGCGGCGCCGATGCTCGGGCGCAAGCGAGGGGGCGGCGGCGATCAGCGCCTGCGTATAGGGATGCCGGGGAGAGGCAAATATCCGCGCTGCCGACGCCTTTTCCACGATCCTGCCCAGATACATCACGGCGATCTCGTCGCAGACATGGCGGACGACGCCAAGATCGTGGCTGATGAACAGATAGGTCAGCCCGGTTTCCCGCTGCAATCGTCGGATCAGGTTCAGCACCTGGGCTTGCACCGCCACATCCAGCGCCGAGACTGGCTCGTCAAAAACGATCAGATCTGGTTTGGTCGCCAGTGCCCGCGCCAGCCCGATGCGCTGGCGCTGCCCGCCCGAGAACTGATGCGGGTACAGCGATTTCAGCTCGGGGCGCAGACCGACCTGAGCCAACAGCTCTTCGACCCGGGCATCGCGCTGGGGTGGCTGAAGCAGACCCAGCAGGTCCATGGGTTGGCGGATGATCCGCCCCACCCGGTCGCGCGGGTTCAGGGATGAGAAGGGGTCTTGAAAGACCATCTGAAAGCGTGGCCGGGCGCGGCGCAGCTCCTGGCCCTCGATGCGGCTGATGGGGATGCCGTCAAGGTCGATCTTGCCGCTGGTGATCGGGGCAAGGCGCATGACCGCCAGCGCCGTCGTGGTCTTGCCCGAGCCGGATTCACCGACGATCCCCAGTGTCTGCCCGCGTGGAATGTCAAAGCTGACGCCGTCGACCGCATGGATCGTGCCGCCACGCCCGGTCGGGAAATGCACCCTGAGGTCGCGGACGGAAAGAAGCTGGCTCATGCGGAAACCTCATTGGCTTGCAGCCGGATGCAGGCGGCCGAGTGATCCCGGGACATCGCGACATGATGCGGCTGGGCTGCGTTGCAGGCCGGAACTGCCAGCGCGCAGCGCGGTGCAAAGGCGCAGCCCCGGCCAAGATCGGTCAGGGCCGGTACGATGCCCGGGATCTCGGGCAGGTCGGCGTCGGGATCGGCGTCGATGCGCGGAATGCTGGCAAGCAGCCCGCGCGTGTAGGGATGGCCGGGGTTGTCCAGAACCGCATCCGCCGGACCGCGCTCAATGATGCGACCAGCGTACATGACCGCGACCTTGTCCGCCATTTCGGCCACTGCGCCCATGTCATGGGTGATCAGAATGATCGCAGTGCCGGTTTTCTGGCGTAACTCGTCAAGCAGCGCAAAGATTTGCGCCTGCACGGTCACATCCAGCGCCGTCGTCGGTTCATCCGCGATCAGCAGCCTTGGTTCGCAGGACAGTGCCATGGCGATCATCACCCGCTGGCGCATCCCGCCTGACAACTGGTGCGGATAGGCGCGGGCGCGCAGCTCGGGTTCGGGGATGCCCACGGCGCGCAGCATCTCGACCGCGCGGGCAAGCGCGGCCCTGGGGCTGACCTTTTGATGCAGGCGTACCGCCTCGGCGATCTGCTCACCGCAGGTAAAGACCGGGTTAAGCGAGGTCATGGGCTCTTGAAAGATCATGGCGATATCGCCGCCCCGGATCCGGCGCAGCTCAGATTGTCGCAACCGGGTCAGGTCGCGACCCTGAAACAGGATGCTGCCGCCGACGATCCTGCCCGGGGGTGAGGGGATAAGCCCAAGGATCGACAGCGCGGTCATGCTTTTGCCACAGCCGGATTCGCCGACAATGGCCAAAAGCTCACCAGCGGCGACGCTGAAGGACACGTCATCAAGGACATGGGCCACGCCGCGGCGGGTGACGAAATCGACCTTGAGGTTGCGGATGTCCAGAACGGGTTCGGTCATCATGGCTCAGCGTTCTCTCATCCTGGGGTTGAAGGCGTCGTTCAGCCCGTCTCCGACCAGGCTGATGCCCAGAACGGTCAGAAAGATCATCGTGCCGGGCAGGGTCACCACCCACCACGCGTCCAGCAGATATTCGCGTCCGGTGCCGATCATCAGGCCCCAGGACATGACATTGGGGTCCGACAGGCCAAGAAAGCTAAGCCCTGCCTCGAAAAGGATGGCCATGCCGATGGTCAGAGTGGCCGAAACAATCAGCGGAGGCAAAGCATTAGGCAGGATGACGCGCCAGATGATATTGCCGTCGCCCGCGCCGACCGCGCGCATGGCGCTGACATATTCCAGCGTGCGGATGCGCCGAAACTCGGACCGGGTCAGTCGTGCGGTCTGGGGCCAGCTGACGATGCCGATCGCCAGCGCCACGTTGATAAGTGTCGGCTGAAACAACGTGACCACCACCATGGCAAACAGCAGCGGAGGCAGGACCTGAAAGAACTCGGTGACGCGCATCAGCATGTCATCGACAAAGCCGCCGTAAAAGCCTGCGTAGGCGCCGATCACCACCCCGATCAGCATGGTGATCAGCGCGGCGGAAAAGCCGACGGCCAGCGTGGCGCGACCGCCCTCGATCAGCCCGGCAAGGATGTCGCGGCCAAGGTTGTCGGTGCCAAGCGGAATTGTCGCCTCCTCGCCCGGCGGTGTCAGCGGAGCCCAGACGATTTCGAACGGATCGACCTGATAGAGAAAGGGTCCGGCAAAGGTCATCAGGATGACCAGCCCCAGCAGCAACAGGCCAAGCATGGCGGCAGGGCTGCGGCGAAAGATGTCCCAGGCTTCGGCCATAGGGCCGCGGGCTGCTGGAACCGTGGTTCTGGCGGGCGCGGTCATGTCTTAGCGACCTCCGGCAAGGCGCGGGTCCAGCAGACGCGAGATGAAATCGGTCAGCAGGTTCGCGATGATGACGATCAGAGTGGAAAAGAACAGGATACCCATCACAGTGGGATAGTCGCGGGCCAGAATCGACTGAAAGGCCAACGTCCCAAGTCCTGGCCAGCTGAACACCGTCTCGACCAGGACCGCGCCCGAAATGATGGTGCCGAACTGCATGCCCGCGACGGTCACGACCGGCAGCAGGGCGTTGCGAAAGGCGTGGCGGCCAAAGACCTGCCGCTCGCTGACCCCCTTGGCGCGGGCGGTGCGGATGTAATCCGCGCCCAAAACCTCAAGCATCGCGGCGCGGGTCAGGCGGCTGTATTGCGCCAGATAGACCAGCCCCAGCGTCAACGCCGGCAGAACCAGATGATGGGCGATGTCCAGTGCACGGCCCAGCGGGCCACCCTGTTTCACCACGTCGATCATCCCGGCGATCGGAAACAGCGGTATGGTTGCGCCAAACAAGATGACGAGCATCAGCCCGGTCCAGAACACCGGTGCCGAATATCCGACAAGCGACAGCACCGTGACCAGTGCCGAGGCGATCCCGCGCGGATTGCGCGATGCCAGCATTCCCAGCCGCGTGCCTATGATCAGCGCAAAAGCCAGCGCGGTCGCCACCAGAAGCAGCGTTGGTCCAAGGCGCGACAGGATCAGTTCGGCCACCGGGCGATTGTAGAAATAGGAGGTGCCCAGATCGCCTTGCAACGCGCGGCCCAGATACAGGGCCAGCTGGGTCAGTACCGGCTTGTCGAGCCCGTATTGCTCGCGGATCGCGGCCATGACCTCGGCATTGGCTCCGCCCATTTCACCGGCGATGACCTCGGCCGGATCACCGGGGGCAAGCTGGATCAGCAGAAAATTCAGGACCAGGACCGCAAGGATCAGGGCCGCTACGTAAAGCAGCTGCCTGAGGATAGCTTTGAACATCTCGATTGCCTCTGCCGGTTATTGCTTCAGCCAGACCTCATCCATCGGCCCCATCGCCCCCCAGATCGAGACGGGCGGGTTCTGCACCGCCTGAGACCAGACCGTGTGATAGGGAATCTCATTAAGGAAATGGATCGGGATGTCGGCGGTGATCTGTCCAAACGCCTGGGCGTAAAGCTGTTTGCGCTTGGTCAGGTCCGGTTCGTCCCCGGCTGCGTTCAGGAGCTGGTCGACCTCTTCGTTGCAATATTGCTGGGTGTTAGACCAGATGATCCCCTGTCGGATGTTCGAACACAGATAGGTCCGGTTCACCCCGATCACCGGGTCGCCCCAGTTGAAGACCAGATCCATCGTCATATCGAAATCATAAGAGGACACACGCTGTGCCCAGGTCGGGAAATCCGGCGAGGCGCGGACCGAGACCTCGACCCCCGCCTTGGCCAGCGCCGCCTTGACATATTCCGCAACCGAACGCTGCTGCTCGTCAGTGTCGGGCAGATAGTCGATGCGCAGTTTCAGCGTCTGCCCCCCTTCGCCAAAGCCTGCCTCGGTCAGCAGAGCCTTGGCCTTGTCGAGATCAAAGTCATAACGCTCGACCTCTTCGGTAAAGAAGGGACTGTCCCGCACGACCGGCTCGATCGCGGGTTTGGACAGGCCTGAATGCAGGGCCTTGGTGATGAAATTGCGGTCGATGGCGTAAGCGATGGCCCGACGCACGCGCACATCGGACAGGGCGGGGTGCTTGGTGTTGAAGGCGAGCCAGTTTACCGGACCGATCCCGGCATAACCCTGATCGCTGATGGTCAGGCTGCTGGATTTCTCAAGCCGCCGGATCAGTCGGGTCGAGTCGAGCATCGGGAAAAGCTGCGCCTCGCCCGATTCAAGCGCCAGCACGGCCGAGTTCGGATCCTGATACTGGCGGATGACGATCCGATCCAGATAGGGCCTGTCTTTGAGGAAAAAGCCATCGTGACGCTCCAGGATGATATGCTGCCCCGGCTCGAAAGCCGTTACCTTGAAAGGGCCCGAGCCGACGGGCATGTTGTTTTTCGGGTTCGACTTGATGTCCTGCCCGTCGTCAAAGACATGTTTGGGCATGATCGGTGTCAAAGCCGATGACAGCACCAGCAGGATCGCGGGATGGGGCTGCGTCATGCGGATGACAACGGTCTGCTGGTCAGGCGCCTCAAAGGTCTCGGCCGGCGCGAGCATGCTTGAAAACGGGTGGTTTTCCTTGACGACGCCCAGCGACCAGATCACGTCCTCGGCGGTGATCGGCTGACCGTCATGAAAGGTCGCGCCGCTGCGCAGCTTTAGGGTCAGAACCTTGCTGTCCTCGCTGAACGACCAGCTTTCGGCCAGATAGGGCTGAGGCTCGAAATCCTCACCATAGCGCAGCAATGTGGCAAAAATCTGTGCGGCGGGGACGGCGGTTGCGATGCCCGACTGGACGGCGGCATTCAGGTGGCGTGGTTTTTGCACCGAGGCCACGACCAGCGTGCCACCTCTTTGCGCCTCCTGCGCAGAGATGGAGGGGGCGGTGCCAAGTGCGGCCAGGGCGACCGCGCCGGCCAGCAGGAACCGACGTGAAAAGGCAGGGCTCGGGATCATCTGAATCTCCTGTTGGTCGCGCGCCAAATTCTGTGGTGGCGCTGCATCCAATGGATCGGCCATAGGCGGCCTTTCCGGCAAATGCATTTTTGCGCCAGAATTCCTCAGAAATCTTGTGGAAGGTAGGGCCGCACAAAGGCGCGGTCAAATTCCCCGCGCATCGCCTGCATCTCGCAAGTAGCTATAATCGCTTCGCAAACTGGCGACAGTTGTACGTCACGGCGAGTCAGGACCCCCGCGCGGGGGGCGTCATGTTCGCCCGCCAGCGGCAGCCGGACCAGATCGCCCCGGGCATAGGTCTGCTTACTCATTGGGCGGATGTTAAAGATCCCGTAACACATTCCGGCGGCGATCAGCGCCCGCATCATGTCGGTCGAGCGGGCTGAATAGACCACGTTCGGTTTCAGCCCCCGCGCCGAAAAAAGCTCCATCAGGTAGCGCCGCGACATGTCGAGATCCAGCACCACCAGCGGTTCGGGCGCCAGTTGTTCCAGCGTGACGAAACGTCCGCTGGCCAGCGGATGAACCGCGGGCAACGCTGCATGGGGATGGGCAACGAAAAGCGGCAGGAAGCGATAGGTCATGTCGTTAGCCATCCCATAGCAAAAGGCGAAATCGGCGTCACCCGTATCGACGGCGCGGGCGAGCTCTTCCCAGTTCCCCTCGATCACCTCGATTGCCAGATTTGGGTAACGTTCGCGAACTTCGCACAGGATGGTCGGCAGCAGGATCGGTGCCAGCGGCGTGAAACAGGCGATTCGGGCGGTGCCGTCGATGCGTTGCTCAAGATCGGTGATCTTGCCGTCGAAACGCGACTGCGCTGCCAGCAAAAGGCGGATCTCGTCGATGATCTTGCGGCCAAAGCTGGTTGCTGCAATCCCGCGTGAGGGCACGCGGGCAAAGATCGGCTGGCCCAGCTGTGCCTCGATATGGTCGATGGCGGCCGCGATGGATGAGGGCGAAACTGCCAGCCCCTCGGCTGCGGCAGTGATCGATTGGTGCCGCTCGGCCGCTTCGATGTAGTGCAGGTGTTTCAGCGTATAATGCATCGAACCCTCATCAAAATAGCGGAAATACCCCGAAATTATGCATTTCACACAGGATCTTTGTCACGGCTAATCTGCTCTGAACGCCGCATCTGACGGAGAAATTTCATGATCCCGACCGTATTTTCAGCCCGCCGCATCATCACCATGGACCCATCCCGGCCCGAGGCCACGCATGTCATGGTGTCCAGTGACGGGCGCATCCTTGCGGTCGGCGGACCCGAAGAGATGCGCGGTCGTGGAGAGCTGCGCTATGATGAGCGTTTTGCCGAAAAGGTACTGATGCCCGGTTTTGTCGAAGGTCACGCCCATATGATGGAGGGTTCGGTCTGGCGCTTCACCTATCTGGGTCATTACGACCGCATCGCCCCGGATGGACGGTTGTGGAAGGGGATCGGCAGCACCAATGCGCTGGTCGAGCGGTTGCGTGATCGGGCCGGGGAACTGGCCGACGGGCCGATCATCGGCTGGGGCTTCGATCCGCTTTTCGTGCCCGGATACCGGTTGTCGCGGCTGGATCTTGACCGCGTATCGACCACGCGGCCGGTCATGGTGCTGCATTCGAACGTGCATCTGCTGACCGCCAACAGCGTCGCACTGGAAATGGCCGGATATGACGAGAACACCGATATTCCCGGCGTTGTGCACACCGAGGATGGCGCGTTGCACGGCGAGTTGCAGGAAATGGGCGCCATGTTCCCGGTCATGCGCCGGGTCGGGGCAAGCTTTCGCTCATTAAGCGGCGATCCCGAGGCTGTCTGGAATTTTGCGCGCTCTGCTTGCCGGGCGGGGGTTACGACTTCGACCGACCTTCTGAACGAACTGCCGGATGACACATTGGCCGACCTTTTTGCGATGACGGGTGATGAAGGCTATCCGCTGCGGCTGGTCCCCATGCTTTCGGCCATGTCTTTGCCGCCTGAGGCCGTGGCCGTGCGCGCAAAAGAGCTGCGGGCGCGTTCGACGGACCGGCTGCGGCTTGGCGGGGTCAAGATTGTCACGGATGGCTCGATTCAGGGCTTTACCGCGCAACTGAATGCGCCGGGCTTTCACAGCGGTATCGACAACGGCATCTGGAATATCGCCCCCGAGGCGCTGAACACCTTGGTGGATGAGCTGAACCGCGAGGGTGTCCAGATGCACATCCACGTCAATGGTGACGGCGCAAGCCTTGCCGCGATCGAGGCGCTGGAGGCGGCGCTTTCAGGCCATTTCCGCCCCGATCACCGCCACACCCTGCAGCACTGCCAACTGGCCGACCGCGCCCAGTTGCGCCGCATCGCTGCGCTGCAATGCTGCGTGAACCTGTTCGCCAATCATCTGTATTACTTTGGCGACAAACATTATGAGGTGACCGTCGGCCCCGAACGCGCCTGCCGCATGAACCCCTGCGCCAGCGCGCTTGAAATGGGGATTCCGCTGGCGATCCACTCGGACGCCCCGATCACGCCGCTGGCACCGCTGGTTACGGCATGGTGTGCGATCAACCGCCTGACCGACAGCGGCCGGCAACTTGGCAGCTCGGAACGGATCTCGTTGGACGCGGCGCTTAACGCCATCACGCTGGGTGCCGCCTATACGCTGAAGCTTGACGGAGAGCTGGGCTCGGTCGAGGTCGGCAAACGTGCCGATTTCGCCGTGCTTGAGGATGACCCGTATGTGCTTGGCCCCGAGAGTCTGCGCGAAGTCCGGGTCTGGGGCACCATTTTTGGCGGCAAGCCGGTTCAGGCGGGTTCGTTCTGAACATGGCACCTTTGCCGGTCAATATCCTCTGCGGCTATCTAGGTGCGGGCAAGACGACGCTGCTGAACCGCCTGCTTGAACAGCGGCAAGAGCGTATTCTCGTCATGGTCAATGATTTCGGCGATATAGCGATTGACGTGTCACTGATTTCACGCCGCTCAGCGGATACGATCCAGCTTAGCAACGGCTGCATCTGCTGCACGATGGGCGGTGGGCTGTTCGAGGCCTTTGAGCGGGCCCTGCGGTTTGGCAACAAGGTCGACCGGCTGGTGATCGAGGCAAGCGGCGTTGCTGAACCCCGGCGGCTGGCGAGCTTTGCTTTGGCCGAGCCGGATCTGGATTGTCGGGCGGTGGTGGCGGTGACTGACCCGCAAACGCTGCCCGAACGACTGGCTGACCCGCGGATAGGCAAGGTCGTGGAAAGCCAGATCCGCGGTGCCGACGCCGTCTTTTTGTCACGTGCTGATATCGCCTCCCGTGCATCCATGCGTCGGGTGGCAAGGCTGACTGCCGGGCTGAACCCTTTGGCAAGCCAGCATCGTGCGCTGGATGGGGTCTTTATGCAGGCGCTGGCTGCGCCCCATGATGGCCGCAGCCTTTTGGCGCTTGCGCCCGAGCGTGATCATCAAAGGTTGTTTGCCAGCCGCACCATCACACTCGGCCCCGCGCCCGAACGCGGGCGGCTGGCCGAGATCATCGAACGGCATCGGCACGCGGTTCACCGGCTTAAGGGCTATGTCCGATGCGCGGGGATCGAGCGCCCCCTTCTTGTACAACTCGCAGGTGGCGCGCTGTCGCTTGATCCTGCCGCGCTGCCCGAGGGTATGCAGGTGAACCGGCTGGTCGCAATCTCGCCCGATGCCAAGGCTTTGGCGCGGCTTGAGGCTGATCTGGGCTTGGCGGTGGCTTAAGAATGTCGCCGCGATGATCCGTCCCTGCTGGCCGAAGTCGGCTTAGCGGTTGCGAAATAAGGGCTTTCGCTTTTCAGCAAAGGCGTTCATTCCGTCGCGGCGATCCTCGGTGGATTTCCTGTCCGGCCAGCGCCTTGACCGGCAGTATTTCCCTGAACGGCTGGAGGTGCGCGACCACCTGCCTTTGGCCGCCTTCGGGAACATCCGGAAATTTGTGCCGCGAAATGAGCTGCGGGCGGAATGCGAGGCTGCCAGGAATTGTCCTGCATCACGGCGGCAAACGGCTGGTCAGCGTGATGCAATGCGGTGGCTGGGGCGGGCCACCTGAACCGTCGGGGAAAGTCGGGGGCGGCAGCCGCCCCCGCTAAGGCTTACCTGCCCAGTGTGACGAAACGCTTTTCATCCTCGATGAATGTCTTTTCATCCGGCGCGGCTTCGTTCGAGCCGAAGGGCATCTGGGCGATCAGTTTCCAGCTGGAAGGGATGCCGAAGGCCTGCGCCAAAGCCTCATCCGCGATGGGGCTATAGTGCTGCAGGCTTGCGCCGATCCCTTCTTCGGCCAGCGCGGTCCAGACTGCCAGCTGGGCCATCCCGGCCGAGTTGCTGGAGAAACCCGGGAAGGCATCCGCATAAAGCGGAAAGCGTTCTTGCAGGTCGCGGACCGTGTCCTGATCTTCATAGAACAGCACGGTGCCGGCACCGGCGGCAAACCCCTTCATCTTGGCCTCGGTCGAGGCAAAGGCGTCGGCGGGGACGATCTTGCGCAGCTCTGCCTCGATCAGCGACCAGACTTTATCGCTTTCCGCGCCGAACAGGATGACAGCGCGCGAGCTTTGCGAATTGAAGGACGAGGGCGACAGGCGGATGGCCTGTTTGATCAGGGCTTCGACCTTATCCTGAGAATGGGGCAGGCTCTTTCCAAGTGCATATTGGGTCCGCCGCTGGGCAAGCAGTTCGATGGTCTTGTTGGTCATTATGGATCATACCTTACTAAGATCCGCCGGGGAGGCTGGATGATTGCCGCCTAGTTCTGCCCCGCATCACGGGCGGCGGCAAGCCTTGGCCCCCAGATATTGGGAGGCCGCATGAAATGGCGCAAGCTGTGGGGTTTCAGCCCTTCTGGTATCCGGCTGTCGCCTCGACCGGATAGGGAAAGCTCTCGATCTGATCGAGGATGGACATTGCCCCGATGATCAAGGCGCGAATTCCGTCGCGGTGCTCGGGGTCGATCGGGTTTTCATCCGGGTCAGTTGGTGCGTCGCGTGCGGTCCGGGGCAGCACCGTATCGGCGACGGCGACGCAATGGAAAGCGATGGTCAGCAGCAGCCAGCGGGATTGTGCAAAGGTCAGCCCGCATGAAAGCATCATCGCCTCCTGATGCGCGACGATCTTTTCGGTCATCGCGGGGGTGATCATGTCGCCGCGCAGCAGATAGGGGGCGATGCCCGGATGAGCAGCGACAAGACGCCAGATCGATTCCGCAAACCCGGTCATATAGGTTTGCAGGTTCTCGCGCCTCGCTTGGGCAGGCGGGGGAAACTGCCAGCGCAGAAATATCTCTTCGGCGATCAGGCGGCGCAGCTCTTCCAACCCCGAGACATGCTTGTAAAGGCCCATGTGGCTGACACCCAGCCGGGCTGCGACCCCGACAAAGGTCAGCTCTGGCAGGCCGATGGCGATGCCGGCATTGGCGATACGTTCGCGCGTGATGGTCGGCGGGCGGCCACGGGGTGCGGCAGGGGTGTCCGAATTCATGGCGTTCCTTTCTGGTCTTGATGGGGCGGCCACGCAGGCGCGCATAGACCATATCGCCTGTCGTTTCTAACCAAATCTGGGCTCTTCATCTGACCAAAACATTAAGTTGACTGTTTCTGTAGGTTGGTTTACAGGCCATCTCCGAATTTAGTTGAGATATATGCAACTAAATACTGCGGGGACAATGACCATGAAGAATTCCAACATGATACCGGGCGAGACTGGCCGCGTTCGGACCGTCGCCCGCCGGCTGTGGGTGACGACGATGCTGGCCGGGCTTGCGTTTTCCACTGCTGCCGCTGCGCAAGAGGCGCCTAGCGGCGCGGCAGAGCCGGCAGAAGGTGCGGCGATCCGGCTGAACACCATTGTCCTGCGGGCCAAGGGTGGTACGGCCCCCGCCTATTCCGGCGGTCAGGTGGCTGCCGGCAGCGGCGTCGGTATCCTGGGCAACAAGGACTTTATGGAGACGCCCTACAGCACCATCGCCTATACCGATGAGCATCTGCGCAACCGCGAGGCGCAGGATATCGGTTCGGCTATCGGCGGCACGGATCCTGCGATCTATGTTCCGAACAAGCGCAATATCTATGAGACCTATACGATTCGCGGCTTTTCCAGCTCGGCCGATGACGTGACCTTTGCGGGGCTGGTCGGGATGGCGCCGAACATGCGCGGCACCACCGAATTCGCCGAGCGGGTCGAGGTGCTAAAGGGGCCTTCGACCTTCCTTTACGGGATGCCTCCGGGCGGCAGTGTGGGTGGCGCGGTGGCACTGGTTCCCAAACGCGCGGACGACGATCCCCTGACCCGGGTGACGACCTCTTACAGTTCGGACAGCCTGTGGGGCCTTCATGCGGATGTTGGTCGTCGGTTCGGCGCGAATAAGGAATGGGGTCTGCGCGTCAATGCGGTAACCCGCGACGGTGATACTGCGGTCGAAAACCAGAAGCATGGCGTCGATATGGGTTCGGTGGCGCTGGATTGGCGGGGCGAGCGGGCCCGCGCTTCGCTGGACTATTACAAGCTGCGCGAGGATATGAAGGGCGTGAACTATTTCGGCCTTTCGGCAGGCAGCGACGTGACCACCCTGCCCAAGGCGCGCAGCGGCGAGCATTCCTTGGCCGCGCCGTGGTCCTTTAACACCAATGAGACCGAGACCTTTGTTCTGCGCGGAGAGGTTGATCTTACCGACGATATCACCGCCTGGGCCGCATATGGCCGCCGCACCGGGGGATATGACGCGCTGATGACCAGCAGCACGCTGCTGAACAATGCCGGGGACATGACGGTCAGCGCCATCCGTTCGCGTCGCGACGGGACACAGGAATCAGCCGAGTTGGGCTTGCGCGGCAGTTTCATCACCGGTGCGGTCGGGCATGACTGGACCATTACCGCGACCCGTTTCGATTCCGGCAACACCTATAAGGATGCGCGGCTGGGAATTACCTCGACCACCAATATCGCCAATCCCGACTGGGGCCATGCCCCGGATCTAAGCGGCTATGATGCCAGCGGTCCGACCCAGATCATCAATCAGAAACTGACCAGCATCGGCGTTGCCGATACGATGAAGCTGTTTGACGACCGGTTGCAGCTGACCCTTGGCCTGCGTCATCAGACCGTCGAAAGCTCGAATGTGATGATCAGCCCCACGGGCGTTCGCACGACAAGCGCGAGCTATGATTCCAGCCGGACCTCTCCCGCACTGGCCTTTGTCTATAAGGCGACCGACCAGCTGTCTTTCTATGGCAACTATATCGAGGGGTTGAGCCCCGGGCAGGATGCCCCGGCAAACGCGGTGAACGCGGGTGAGACCCTGCCCCCCTATCGGACGCGGCAGGTCGAACTGGGCGGGAAATGGGATCAGGGCGCGTTTGCGACAACACTGGCACTGTTTCAGATCACCAAGCCAAGCGCCTATCTGGACCCCGTGACCATGGTCTATGGCGTTTACGGCGAACAGCGCAACCGCGGGATTGAACTGAACGTCTTTGGTGAGGTTGCACCCGGTCTGCGTCTGCTGGGCGGCGCGTCTTATACCGATGCCAAGATCACCAAGGCCAGCGTTTCAGAGAATGAAGGCAGGAAGGCGGCGGGAACTCCGGCCTTTATGGCGAAACTCGGAGTGGAATATGACGTTGCCCCGGTGCCCGGCCTGACGCTGACCGGTGCCCTGAACCATACGGGCAAGCGTTATGCCAGCAACGACAACACCTTGTCGCTGCCCGCCTATACGGTACTCGACATCGGTGCCCGGTATGAGGCCGAAATAGGCGGCAACCCTTTGACGGTCCGCGCGACGATCCAGAACGTCACTGACAAGGCCTATTGGGCCGGTGGCAATCTTGCCGGTGGCTATGGTGCGCCGCGGACCTTCCTTTTGTCAGCCAGTATGGATTTTTGATCCATGGACAGGCCTGTAGCCCCCGCAGCCGGGCCGGGGGCAGGTAACGATTGTCGCCCCTGGCGGCGGCGCGGTATGGGCCGGGCCCTGCCGGGGGCGTTGTTTGCCGCCCTTTGCCTTGCGTCGCTGATGGTCGGGGCAGGGCGGATGGAACTGGCGCAGCTGACCACGTTTTCGGGTGAGGCATGGCTGACTTTGACCGCCAGCCGTCTGCCAAGGCTGGCGGCAGTGGTGTTGACCGGCGCGGGGCTTGCTGTCTGTGGCGCGGTTCTGCAACAGATCCTGCGTAACCGGTTTGTCGAACCCGCGACCACCGGCGGGCTGGAGGCAGCCAAGCTGGGCATTCTGGTCGCCCTGACCCTGTTGCCCGGGGCGGGGCAGGGTGTCCGTATGGCGCTGGCCATGGCGTTCTGCCTTGCTGCCAGCCTGATCTTTGCCGTGATTACCGCAAGGCTGCGTGCGACGGTACTCGTGCCGGTGGCGGGGCTGATGTATGGCAGTGTGCTGGGCGCATTGGCCGAATTCTATGCCTATTCCCGCAACTTTCTGCAGGGGATGCAGGGCTGGATGCTGGGCGATTTCTCAAAGGTCGTGCAGGGCAGCTATGAGGTCGTCTGGCTGGTCCTGCCGGTGGTCGCCGCGACCTATGTCTTTGCCCGCCGCTTTACCCTGATCGGCATGGGGGCAGAGGTCGCGGCAAGCCTTGGCCTTGGCTATCGCGCGATGGTGGTCCTTGGGCTTGTCCTCGTCTCGGCCACGGTGGCGGCGACGGTGATCACGGTCGGGGCGATTCCATTTGTCGGGCTGGTGGTGCCCAATCTGGTCTCGCTCTGGCGTGGGGATGACCTGACCCGCACGCTGCCAATGATTGCGGCAGGTGGGGCGATGCTGCTTTTGATCTGTGATCTTCTCGGGCGGCTCATCATCTGGCCCTACGAGGTGCCGGTTGGTCTGACGGGCGGCGGTGTCGGCGGGCTGATGTTTCTGTTTCTGATCCTGTGGGGCAGGCGATGACGGCGCGCGCGACTTTTGCCCTGACTGCGTTTGGTCTTGCCCTGCTGGCGCTGGCCTTTGTCCTGCAAGGCGCTGCGGCTGACCCGGTCTGGCTGATCCCCCGGCGACTGATGAAGCTTGCTGCGATGATCGTCGGAGGCTGCGCCGTGGCGCTTTCCTCGATCAGTTTTCAGACTGTCGCAGGCAACCGGATCTTGACCCCGGCGGTCATGGGATATGAGGCAGTCTATCTGCTGCTGCAGTCGGTTCTGGTCGTGACGCTCGGGGCCTCAGGCCTGACCCTCTGGAGCGGCAGCGGGGGCTTCCTGCTCTCGATCCTGTTTATGCTGGGCTATTCGCTTACCCTTGACCGCTGGCTGTTTCGCGATGGGCGGGCGGACCTGTGGATGCTGATGCTGGTCGGTTTGGTCCTGACCATGGTGATCGGTACCGTCACGCAATTCCTCCAGTTGCGCATCAGCCCCGGAGAGTTCGCGATCTTTCAGTCCGCCGCGCAGATCTCGTTTGAGCGGGTTGAGCCCTGGCGTCTGCTTGTCTCGACCATCCTGTTCTGCGTGATCTGTCTGGCGGGCTGGCGCGGGCTGCCGGCCCTTGATGTGCTGGCGCTTGGCCGGGATCAGGCGATGTCGCTGGGCATTGATCATCGTCGTGCGGTGCGCAGGCTGCTTATGCTGATCGCGGTGCTGGTCGCGGTATCGACCAGTCTGATCGGCCCCACAGCCTTCATGGGGATTTTCGTCGCCAACCTTGCCTATGCACTGGCGCCGGGCGCAGGTCATCGCCTGACCCTGCCCATGGGCTGCGCTATCGCTGTCGGTATGTTCCTGCTGGCGCAACTGATGGTCGAACGCCTGTTCGATTATCGCACCACGGTCGGCATTCTGGTCAATCTTGCCTGTGGCGTCTGGTTTCTGGCGCTGATGCTGCGCCAAAGGAGCATGATATGATCCTTCTGACCGACATCGGCAAAAGCCACGGTACGCGCGCCGTCCTGTCGGGGATCACTGCGCGGTTTCCAAGGCAAAGCCTTACCTCGATTATCGGGCCGAACGGCGCGGGGAAATCGACGCTGCTGATGCTGATTGCGCGTCTGGCCGAACCGGGTTCAGGCCGGATCACGCTTGGCGGTGCGGATATTGCCCGCATTTCCCGGGCTGAATATGCCCGGCGCGTTGCCACGTTGCGCCAGTTCCCCGCCATCGAGTTACGCCTGACGGTCGAGGAACTGGTCGCCTTCGGCCGCTTTCCCCACAACCGTGGCCGTCCGACCGCCGAGGATCGCCGCGCCACGGATGAGGCCATTGCATTTCTGTCGCTCGATACAATCCGCAAGGCGCGGCTTGATGAGCTTAGTGGAGGTCAGCGGCAGATGGCTTTTCTGGCCATGACGATTGCCCAGCAGACCGATTGCCTGCTGCTTGATGAGCCGCTGAACAATCTCGACATGCGCCACGCGCTGCGGATCATGCAGGCGCTGCGCTCGCTTTGCGACGATCTGGGCCGGACGGTCGTTGCGGTGATCCATGACATCAACTTTGCTGCCAACCATTCTGACCAGATCATCGCGCTAAAGGACGGCAGGCTGCATTCCTCGGGCACGGTCGATCAGGTGGTGACCGAGGCCGGGCTGCGCGATCTCTATGGCCTTGATTTCCACATCCTGCCGCGCCCGCATGGCCGGCTTTGCGATTACTTCACCCCGAAAGGAGAAGCGGGATGAGCCGATCCCCCCGACTGCGCTGCGGCGCCCCCCTTTTGCTGGCGCTTGCGCTGGCGATCCTGCTGCCCGGTCCTGCCAGCGCCGAGGCTGTGCCCTTTGCCCCGATTCAGGTCGAACATGCATTGGGAACGACAAGCATCGAGCATCGGCCCGAAAAGGTCGCGGCACTTGACATGAATGAGCTTGATTTCCTGGACCAGCTTGGCGTGCCGGTTGCGGGCACGGCCAAGGATTATGTGCCGCATTTCCTTTCGAAGTACCGGGAAGATCCGGCGGTTGCGGATCTGGGCTTTATCGTCAAACCCAATGTTGAAAAGATCCATGCCCTGCGCCCGGACCTGATCCTTATCACCTCGCTACAGGCGGAACATTACCGCGAGATGAGCCGCATCGCCCCGGTCCTGCATTTCGATGTCGATTACCGCGATAGCGGGGCGGGCCATATCGAGGTCGTGCGGGATCACTTCCTGCTGCTCGCCCGGATTTTTGGCAAGGAGGGGCGGGCGCAGGAAAGGCTGGCTTCTCTTGACGCAAAGCTGATCGCCCTGCGCGACCTGACCCGCGACCGTCCTGAGCGTGCACTGATCGTCATGCACAACAACGGTGCTTTCAGCGCCTTTGGCCCGCATTCACGCTATGGTTTCGTATTCGAAACCTTCGGGGTCAGACCTGCCAATGACGCGGCAGAGACCGGGGTTCATGGTCAACCCGTGACCAGCGAATTCATTCAGGCCACCAACCCTGACATCATTTTCGTGATTGATCGAACCGCGGTGATGGAGCATCGGTCCGTTCTGGACCCCGAGACCATCGGCAATCCGCTGTTGCGTGAAACCAACGCCTGGAAAAAGGGCAGGGTGATCCTTGTCGATCCCGAGGCCTGGTATGTGACCGCAGCCAGCATCACGCCGCTGGAAATCATGATCGACGACGTAAGCCGCGCCTATGCGCATTAAATCCGCACCGGGCGAGGGTCCCGAAAACCGCAAAAGGCAGGACCGGATGTTGCAAAAAGCCGTTGCGCCGGGTCTTTACGAAATTGTCCACTCTCGGCGTCAGGGCGCGGTTTTTGTCGCCTCTGCAGGGGCCCCGGGGTCGTCACGCATCCTGCGCCTTGACCCCGACACGCTTGCGGTCGAGGCTGAGATTCCTTTGCCGGGCAAGGGCTTTGGCCTTGCGCTGGATGATGCGGCGGGTCGCCTTTATGCAAGCGGCGGCACCGAACCAGAGATCACGGTGATTGATATTGCCGCCGGTGCCGTCACTGCGATCATCCCTCTGACCGCGTTCGGGGACGGTTATCATTTCCGCGAACTTATCGCCGATCCACAGCAACGCCGGCTTTACGCGCCGGGTGTCTCATTCTCGGACAGCGCGCTGCATGTCATTGATACGCATTCCCTTGCGGTAGAGCGGGTGGTGCCGGGCCTTGGGTTCGTCGCGACGGGGATCGCGCTGGATCAAGGGCAGGGGCGGATATTCATCTCGAACATGCAGGGCCAGATCATCACGCTGGACCGCGCGACGCATAAAATCATCGGAAAGGCCGAGACGCCGGGGGACCAGCTGCTTAATCTGGCGCTTGATGCCGCGGGCGGGCGGATATTTGCGACCGATCAGGGCCATGCGTATTTCGATACGCTCTGGCAAGAGCACCTGCCGACCTATCGCCGCAAGGGGCGCGGCAATCGCCTGTTTGAGCTTGAGGCGGCGACCGGGCGCGAGATCCGGCACGCACCGGTTGGCGTCGGGCCGATTGCGGTCCTGCATGACCCGGCACGTCGCCGCATTTATGTCACCAATCGCGGCGACCGGACGTTGGCCATTCTGGACAGTGACACGTTTGAACTGGCGGGCCGTGTTCTGATGCATGGCGCGCCGAACAGCCTTGCGTTGGATGCGCGGAACGCCGTCCTTTACGTCACCGTCAAGACGCCTGAGGGCGAAGTCAAGGGCGGCGTGGAAAGTGTCGTGCGCCTTGCCTTGTAGGATGGATTCGCGGGTAAGAATACGCGGCCCTTCCAGGGCCGCGTATTGGCATCTTAAGCTTCGGTAAATATCTCTTCGCGCGATTTTCGCATCGAGGGCAGAACGGCGACCGCCAGCGCCCCCAGTGCGATCAGCAGCAGTGCCGCCGACAGGGGCGAGGTGACGAAAGTGCCCATGCCTCCGTCCGAGATGATCAGCGCCTGACGCAGCTTTTCCTCAAGCAACCGGCCCAGGACAAAGCCGAGGGCCAGCGGCGCAGGCTCGAACTGCAGCTTGTAAAGGGCAAAGCCGACCAGGCCCATGATCCCCGCCATGATCACCTGTGCCCCGTCGTTCGAGATCGAGAACAAACCGATGCAGCAAAAGGCGACAATGGCCGGGAAAAGCAGGCGATAAGGCACCTTCAGCAGCTTTACCCACAGCCCGATCAGAGGCAGGTTGATCACAACAAGCATCAGGTTGCCAATCCACATCGAGGCGACCAGTCCCCAGAACAGATCGGGGCTGTTCTGGATCACCTGCGGTCCCGGCACGATGCCCTGGATCATCATCGCCCCGACCATCAGCGCCATGACAGCATTCGGAGGAATGCCCAGCGTCAGCAGCGGAATGAACGAGGTCTGCGCCCCCGCGTTATTGGCCGATTCAGGACCCGAGACAGCCTGCGGCACGCCCGAGCCGAAATCCTGAGGCCGGTCGGACAGGCGTTTTTCCAAAGCATAGCTGGCGAATGGGGCAAGGATCGCACCATTGCCCGGCAGCACGCCCAGAACCGAGCCGAGACCGGTCCCGCGCAGGATCGCGCCAAAATTCTCACGCAGCTCTCTCAGCGTTGGCAACAGGCGGCCGATCCTGTTGCGCATCACGTCCCGCTTTTCGGGATCGGCAAGGTTCTTGAAGATCTCGCCAAAGCCGAAAATGCCCATGGCCAGCACGGTGAATTCGATCCCGTCGCTGAGCATGTAGATGTCAAAGGTCATGCGCTCGCGCCCGGTTTCCATATCCGCGCCGACGCAGGACAAAAGCACGCCCGCGACGATCATCGCCAGCGCCTTGACCAGCGAGCCATGCGCCAGCACGACCGCAAGCACCAGCCCCATGATCATGAGCGAGAAGTACTCGGCCGGCCCGAACAGCAGGCCCAGCCGCGTCATTGGCGTTGCAAGCGCAGCGATGACGACGGTGGCCACCGTGCCCGCGATGAACGAACCGATGGCGGCCAGTCCCAGCGCCAGCCCGGCCTGGCCGTTTTTCGCCATCTCATGCCCGTCGATGGCGGTCACGACCGCGGTGGCCTCTCCGGGGATGTTGACAAGGATTGCGGTGGTCGAGCCGCCGTATTGCGCGCCGTAATAGATACCGGCGAGCATGATCAGCGCCCCGGTCGGGTCAAGCGACAGCGTGACCGGCAGCAGGATCGAAATTGTCGCCACCGGTCCGACGCCCGGCAGCACGCCAACCAGCGTGCCGATAAGGCAGCCGATAAAGCAGAACAGGATGTTTTGCAGGGTGAACGCGACCGCAAGGCCCAGCCCCAGATGTTCAAGAACGGCCATCATGTCAGTATCCGATCAACCATGGGGCCACGGGCAGCGACAGCCCCAGCGCATAGCGAAACAGACCGATGCAAACGACGGTCAGGATCACGCTAAAGACGACAAGCTCGCCGATGCGCATATCCTTTGCGGCAAGACCGGACAGAAATGTCGCCAAGGGCGTTGCCACCGCCATACCTAGCGCAGGGATCTCGAAGGTGCCGAACTGGTAGCCGCGGATGGTGATTGCGAACAGAAACACCCCGATCAGCACCGGCAGCATGTCGCGGACCGGCCAGCGCCCGGTCGATTCAGGCTTGTCAGACCAGGTGACCGCAATCTGCACGAACCCCAGCGCGATCAGGATCAAGGCCAGCGCGCGCGGCAACAGTCCCGACCCCACGCCGCTTTCGCTTGCAAAGGGCAGATCGGCGCTGGCGTAAAGCGCAAAAAGGCCAAGACCGATCAGGCTAAGCCCGGCAAGCCGTTCACGACCGAGCCATGGGCTTGACAGAGGCGGCAGGGGCTGCGCTGGCTCATGCGCCGGCAGATCGACCTGGATTGTTTCTGGGCCTTGGGTCATCGCTTATTCCACCTTGATATCGGCGGCTTTGACGACCTCGCCCCAGCGGGCGCGCTCGGCGGCCATGAAACCGGCGAAATCCTGTCCGACCAGATCAGAGGGCACGCCGCCATCCTTGTTCAGGCTCTCGATAAAGGCGGGATCGGCAAGTGCCTCTTGCGTGGCCGCCGCAAGCTTGTCGCGTACCTCTTGCGGCAGGCCTTTGGGTCCCAGCAACCCGTACCAGGCCGTGGCGCTATAGGTGGGCAGCGCGGCCTCGGCCACGGTCGGTACATCGGGCAGGCCGGGGAAACGATCCTTGCCGGTGACGGCCAAAGCCTTCAGCGTGCCGTCCTGAATAAGCCCGATGACCGAGGGGACCGTAGTGACCATGAAATCGACATGCCCACCCAGAAGGTCGTTGATCGCAGGACCCGCGCCTTTATAGGGGACATGCTTCAGTTTGACCTCGGCGGTCTGGCCCAAAAGAAGGGTGGCAACATGGCTTG
Source organism: Paracoccus sp. TRP (assembly GCF_000185925.1). Lineage (NCBI taxonomy): Bacteria > Pseudomonadati > Pseudomonadota > Alphaproteobacteria > Rhodobacterales > Paracoccaceae > Paracoccus > Paracoccus sp. TRP. Next base: position 54,232 of record NZ_AEPN01000007.1, read on the forward strand.
CCGAGGCATTGCCGGCCGAGCCATAGACGAGCTGACTTTCCCTTGCTTTGTCCAGCAGCGCCTGCATGCTGTCGACCTTAAGGCTGGGGCCGGCGACGACGACCAGCTGCGCATCGGCAATCATTGCGATCGGGTCCAGCGTCTCGGCTGGGTCGTTGCGCAGCCTGAAGATATGGGGGTTCACGACCATCGGCCCCTGATTGCCGATCAGCAGCGTATAGCCGTCGGGCTGGGCCTTGGCGACGACATCGGTGCCGATGTTTGCGGCGGCGCCGGGGCGGTTTTCGACAATCACCCGGCCCCCAAGCGCGGTTTCCAGCCGCGCGGCAAAGATCCGAGCGATGGCATCTGTACCCCCGCCTGCCGCGTAAGAGACGACCAGCGTCACGGGTTTTGACGGATAGTCCTGTGCCATCGCGGGCATCGAGGTCAGCGTCAGGGCCGCTGCGGCAACGCCCAGCATGAATCGGCGTGTGTAATTCATCATCCTGAATTCCTCCCTTGTGTTCAGAGTGGTGGCGAGCGCCTCCTCGACGCCGTCAAGCTTGTCAGTTCCTGCGGCGCACGAGCGCGGCACCCTCGAAAAGGCGGCGGCAGGTGCGGGTCACAAAGACGACTGGCCTGCCTCCTGCCGCCTCATCCAGTTCGACACGGACGTTCATGCGACCGGTCGGATGTTCAAATGTCAGATCAGCCGGATAGCGCAAATCGGACAGCGCTGCGCCAACAATGCTGTCGGGCAGGGTCGCCGCAATCGCAATCGAGACTGCCCCCGTGGTCGCAAGCGCGCTGTGGCAGCTATGCGGGGTGAAATAGCGCACCGCGAGGCTGCCCCCATTCCTTGGCGCGCCGATCAGCACTGGCTTTGGCAGGACCGAGTTGCGTACCCCTGCAAGCCCCATCCGGGAGCCGGCCTCGACCCGGATTTCTTCAAGACGCGCCATGAAATCGCGATTCCCGTCCAGTTCCGCCGCGCTTTCCGAACCGGTCAGGCCAAAAGCCTCGGCTCGCGCGATCACGACCGGGGTCGCGCCGTCGATCAGCGACACCGGGATGCCGTGGATGATCTCATGCGGGGTGCCCGAGGGCAGCATCTTGCCGGTCTTTGCGCCAATCGCCTCCAGAAATGCCAGATATACCGGTGCGGCTGTTCCGGGAACGCCGTCGATCCGGGTATCGCCCTGATAACGCAATTCGCCACCCGGTGTCTGGATGCGCGCCTCGATGATCTTGCCGGTGTTGACGTTGTGAACCTTGACCCGGGTTTCGCCGTTCTGGGCCGGAACAAGGCCCTGTTCGATGGCAAAGGCGCCGACGGCGGACAGCATGTTGCCGCAGTTCGGCCCGGTGTCCACCAGCCTCTCAAGCACGTTCACCTGTGCAAACAGGTAATCGACATCCGCCCCTTCGCGCGTGGCCGGGCCGATGATCGCGACTTTGGAGCTAAGGGTATTGCCGCCGCCGATCCCGTCGATCTGCAACGGATGGCCCGAGCCCATGATCTCGATCAGCAGCTGATCGCGCTGTTGCGGATCGCTGGGCAGGTCGCTGCGCAGAAAGAACGGCCCCTTAGACGTGCCGCCGCGCATCATGACGCAAGGAATGCGGATCTGATCGTCCACGCTGATTCTCCTCCGAGGTGCCACCGTCCACCTCACGAAGAAGCAATTGCTACAATCAGACTGTGTTGTGAATTGCAAAGAATTTCATTATTATTGCGTAATGCAAAACAATTTCGAGTTTCTGGATCTTCGCGCCTTTCTGGCCGTGCTGGAATTTTCCTCGTTCAGCGAGGCGGCGCGTTATCTGAACATGTCCACTCCCGCGCTGTCACGGCGGATCAAATCCTTTGAAGAGGCGGTTGGCGCTCAGTTGATCGAGCGTACGACCAGGCGCGTGGCTCCGACCCAGATAGGACGCGAGCTGATGCCTCTGGTTCGCCGGCTGGTCGATGAATTCGAGGAATCGATCCTGTCGATCAGCGATCTGCGTGGCCGCCACCGCGCACAGGTGACGCTGGCTTCGGTGCCGACCGCGGCCTTCTACTTTCTGCCGCGGGTGATCGAAGCGTTTAACCAGCGCTTTCCCGGTATCCGCTTTCGCATCATGGACCTGTCGGCGAACGAGGGGCTGGATGCCGTCGCGAATGGCGAGGTCGAGTTCGGCATCAACATTATCGGCGCTTCACGCGAAGAACTGATCTTTACCCCGCTGATGGAGGATCCCTTTGTTCTGGCTTGTCGCCGCGACCACCCCCTGGCCGCGACCTCGACCCTGCCATGGGAGGCGCTGCAGGGCCATCCGCTGATCGGCGTTTCCAAGAAATCGGGCAACCGTGCGGTGCTGGACCACGCTCTTGCCGCCGCAAATCAGCAGCTTGAGCTGAACTGGTTTTACGAGGTGAACCACCTTTCCACCTCTTTGGGGCTGGTCGAGGCGGGTCTGGGCATATCGGTCCTGCCAAAGCTCGCCACCCCGCAACGCGAGCATCCGCTGATCGCGACGATCAAGCTGGTCGATCCGATTGTCACCCGCTCGATCGGGCTGGTCGAGCGGCGCGGGGCGCGCCTGTCACCATCGGCCATGCGGTTCAGAGAGATGCTTGTGACCGAGTGGCGCGGCTAAGTCTGGCGCTTGGGTAGGGTGACGGTTTTTGGGGCCCGGATCGCCGCTGTTTTCGGCCAGCAAAATCAGTAGTTTTATTGACATGGTGGAAATGCAGGATAGTCAAAGGTTTGCAACAAGTCTGGTCCCACATACGCGGGGATGAACCGGCCACCCGCCTTGGGCGCTGGCAGAAATCGGACTTATCCCCGCGTATGCAGGGACGAATTGGGGGCGCGGTTGACAACCTGCCCCTGCCTTCCTAGATCTACACTCAACGTCAGGTTAATGTGGTGCGAAATTGTCGTCTCGTATGCAAATCGGAGAACTGTCCGAGCGGGCTGGGGTCAGCCATCGCACGATCCACTATTACGAACGTCTGGGCCTGCTGAAACCTGCCGAGCGTGAGGGTGCGGGTTATCGCTATTACGACCAGACCGCGCTCAAGCGGTTGGAAAAGATCGCCGCGCTCAAGCGTCTTGGGCTGAGTCTGGACGAAATTGCCGCTGTCATCGACCTGTATTTTGAAGATGCAAGCGGCATCAAGGGCAAGGAAAAGGTGCTGGAGATCCTGCAGACGCAGATCGCCAAGGCCGATACCCAGATCAGTGAATTGACCGCGTTCCGGCGCGATCTGGAAGCCAGCATTGCCCGTATGCACAAGCTGATCGCAGAGGCGCGGCAGCAATAGGACGGGCAGGGGACAGGATTACATGCATCTTAAATCTACACTTAACGTCGGGTCTCAGTTTAAGGCCGAGGCCCTGGCAGTGCGCCATATCTCGTTGCTCGCGCTGCTTATGGCCTGCGGGTTCATGGTGGTTGGCCAGCTTTATGTAACGATCCCGATGGTCGCCGAAATCTCGGCACGGTTTGGCATCGATCCGGCACAGGCAGCCTTGGCCGGCACCGCTTTCGGCGTGGCATATGCGGCAGGTTTTCTGCTGTTTGGGCCGATGTCGGACCGTCTGGGCCGCAAGCGGATGATCCTGATCGGCCTGATTGCGACGGCTATCGCGACTGGCCTTGTTGCCCTCGCCGACAGCTTTCAGGCACTTTTGGCAGCGCGGGCGGTACAAGGCCTTGCTGCCTCGATCTTTCCCCCTGTTGCCCTGTCGCTGGTGACTGAGGAACTGCCGCCAAAGCATCGCCCGCTAGGCGTATCGCTGATGAGTTTCGCATTTCTTGGTGCAGCCCCGCTGGCGCAACTTTTTGCTGCATGGGCGCCTGGAGGCATGACCCAGACGATGCTTCAGCTTGCCCCATTTTATCTGCTTGGTGCGGCGGGTCTGTTTTTTGCGGTGTCGGCAGGGCGCGCGACGCTTGCTTCTGCGCCTGTCTCGGGCGGGTCGCGTCTTGGTTCGCTTTTGCGCGATCCGGTCATCCTTGCGGCCTGGGCTGCTGCGGTTACCGTCCTGTTCGGGTTTGTCTCATTCTACGGTGGCGCGCAGGCTCTGGGTGCACAGCTTGGCATTGATCTGCAGACCCTGCGCCTGATCGGTTTGCCGCCGTTGCTGCTGGCATTCGCAGCGGCGCCCCTGACCCGTCGATACGGTGCCACGGTGACTGCGCGGGCGGGCCTGGTGCTTGCGGCGCTGGCGCTTGCCATCGCTACGGCTGGTTCGTCGCTTGCAATTGGCGCGGCCGCCGCCGCCCTTGCTGCGGGCGTTGCTCTTGCCGTTCCCGGCCTGATCGCAACCGTCGCGGGCCGGGCAAGCAATACCAACCGTGGCCTTGCCCTTGCCATCTACAGCTTTGCGCTGTTCCTTGGTGCCAGTTTCGCGCCCCCGGTCGCGCAAACGCTGGGCCGTATCGGCACTGTGCCGCTGTGGCTCTGCCCCGCTGCGCTGTTGTTGCTGGCGACTCTTGCGTTGTCTGTCGGCGTGCGCCGCGGCCAGTCCGCAGCCTGACCCTTCAAACAGTTCCGGGCATGAGGTCGCCCCCAACTTTCTGTCCCCCGTATGCTGCATAGGCGCGCGCTGCGTAGAATGGACAGAGCTTCCCGGCTGAGGATCAACCAGGAACTGGCCGCATAATCACTGGACGGGCGAAAAGAGGCGTGTCCTTTTCACGCTCCATCCTGCCTGCCAGCTCACAAGACATGCCTTCTGCGGGCTGGCTTTCCCCTTGTCGCGCTGACTTTTGACCGGCGCCTTTCCCAGCGGTCCGACGGACCGCACTGATATCGGAGTTTCAAAAACATGACCCTCAAGGCACAAATGCAGGCGGTGAATCCCGCTGATATCAACATCCCGAATATTTCGCAGGCCATATTGGTCGAAAGTGGCAAGCTGCTGTTTTTGTCGGGCCATGTGCCGCTGCGCCAGGATGGAACCCTGGCGGGACCAGAGCTGGAAGATCAGCTGGAGCAGGTGTTCCAGAACCTCAAAGACACGTTGCAGGCGGCGAATGCGGATTTCTCGAATGTCGCCAGAATGACGATCTATATCCGCGACCTGTCCTCTGCTGACCTTGGCACAATCCGTTCTGTAAGAGATCGCCACATCGACCAGAGCCGCCCTCCGGCAAGTGCGCTGATCGGTGTCGCCGCGCTTTATGATCCGGCTGTCAGGGTCGAGATTGATGCAGTCGCTGCTATCCCCTGATCATATCGCGCGACAGATAAGGCGGCCGCTTGCCCAGGCGGCTGCCCGTCTGGCATCCGATGATGCCGACGACGTGCTATCGGCTCCGTCAACAATGTCTGCGCTGGTTTGTGGGTTATGAGTATGTTGATCGGAGTGCCTGGCCCGTCATCCTATTGTTTGCCTGATGCCAAACAGGGCCGCGGGGCTGAGTGTTTCATCGTTCTGTTCGGCTTTCTTGCAAGCTGCGCGATGGGGCGCATCACATGACCCCAGCAAAGCTGGGACAGTTTCCTGTGCGGCCTGCGTGAAGGCAGGTGCGGAAACACTGGGAACTAACCTGAGCTCTGCTGCACGGATGTGATGAGGGTGCTTTCACTGTCCTCGCCTCACCAAAGAGGCGGTGATCTGCACAGTCCGGTGCTGTCGCCAGAGGCCATATCGGTCGCCTGCGATAGGGGGGCGGCAACGCGGATGATGGTTGTGATGCAGGCGAGATCAGGCGGTGGGGTAAAGAGTCCGGTCTGAGCAACCTTTCAGGCGGCTATTTTGACCTTGATGCGTGGATTTTCCTGTCCAAGGATTGCGGCGACCCGCTGAAGCAACAGGGACAAAAGCGCCCTGAGATGGGTAAGGGTTTTGCGGGTGTTGTGGCCGCAGGCGCAGAGGACAGCAAAGATCGGCGTCGCCGATAGGCCCTTCCCGCCCTTCAGCGTCATGCCGTGATCCGCTTTCCTGACCTTGCCAGTGCGTATGCCTGTTATCATGCGCCGGAGTATCAGCAAGCCCGCGCCCGCCGTCTTGGTGCCTGTGATGGGCATGTCGTCATTGTTGAGGGCGTCGTCCAGACAGGCTGCCGTCACCCTGCCGTCGGTTTATGGGCTGACAGCACCCGATCAACACCCCCCGTGCAAAAGTCGATCAGATGAAGGGTCAGGCTTTCGGTATCGGGGGAGGGTTGCTTGCTGCTGTCATGTGCGCCCAGACGCGCAAAGCGGCTGCCCGAAGCCAGCGTCATGACCAGTGCGCCGACCATGAACAGATAGGCGTCGGCGATGCTTTGACGCGGTGCGCCGGGATAGAGCTGCGACAGCGCCGCGATAAAGCGCTGCGCGGTGGGGTCATAATGCTCGGCCAGGATGCCGCGCCTGGCCTCGCGCGGGTCGATCGCCTCAAAGGCTGTCAGCAATGCGAAAGCTGCCCCCTGCTGATTGCCGGAATAGCGCATCGCGACCGAGGGGCGCACAAAGGCTTCGGCCAAATCCCGGATGCCGAATTCGGGGCGCCTGATCGCCTGAGCCAGCGCATCGCTGCGCGCCTCGGCCAGCTGGTTGGCCCGGCGAGCAAAGACTGCGCGATAAAGGCCGGCCTTGCCGCCAAAGTGATAGCTCAGCAGTGACAGCTTCACATCGGCCGCCGCCGCAAGTTCGCGCATCGAAACACCATCCTCGCCACCATGTTCGGCAAAGAGGCGCTCGGCGGCGTCAAGGATGCGGTCAGAGGTTGGTTTCTCGGTCATGGCGGCGGATCTCAAATTTGAACGGACGACCAATCAAATTCTTTACGGGTCATTGATTCTTTGCTATCAGCAGTGGACCCGGTCCAAAAGCTGCGAATTGCGCGGCAGGTCAGGTCGAGGGAGAATTGGGCCCCCGGGCTCATGTTTGTGGGCATATCTGTCTGCCGTCCTGACGGCACCACCTTGCGTATCCATTCGCGGGGGTTGGTCGGTCATGCCCTGCGTTTGAGGGAGGAGGTGCGCATGTCAAGCCGCCGCATCGTTGATCTGTCGGTCCCGATCGAGAATACGGACTATGCCGACCCGCCGGGCATGGGGCCCAGCATCGAATATTTTGCCCATGATGCCACCGGACCGGACATCATTGCCTTCTTTCCTGGCATGACGGTAGAGCAACTGCCGGGGTCCGAGGGCTGGGCGCTCGAGAAAGTTCGGCTTTCCACCCATAACGGCACCCATGTCGATGCGCCTTATCACTATCATTCCACCATGGATGGCGGTGTTCCGGCGGCAAGGATTGATGAATTGCCGCTGGACTGGTTCTATGGTCGCGGCGTCAAACTGGATTTTCGCCATCTGCCGGACGGGCATCTGGTCTCGGCTACCGAAATCGAGGCCGAGTTGGCCCGTATCGGCCACGAACTGATGCCGGGCGATATCGTGCTGGTCAATACCTCGGCCGGGCTTGCCTATGGTCAGCCGGATTACGTGTCCCGTGGCTGCGGTATGGGGCGCGAGGCGACGCTGTGGCTGACGCAGCGCGGTATCCGTGTCGTCGGGACCGACGGCTGGTCCTGGGATGCGCCTTTCGTCCATACCCGCAAGCGGTGGGAAGAAACTCGCGACCCCGCCATCATCTGGGAAGGGCATCGCGCCGGGATGGTGCGCGGCTATTGCCAGATTGAAAAGCTGCACAATCTGGAAGGCCTGCCGTCCTTTGGTTTCATGGTGTCGTGCTTTCCGGTCAAGATCCGCGCGGCCTCTGCCGGCTGGACCCGCGCCGTCGCCATCTTTGACGAATGAACTGCGCCGCCGCGCTTGCGGCGGGCATGTCCTCACGTCTTTTCAGGGATAAACCGATGATCCAGAATCAAGAAAGCTCTGGCGAGTTTCGTCGGAACGGCGTTCTGCTGCTGGCAGCAACGCTTGGCAGTGCGGCGGGGCTTAGCTCTCTGCCCTTCTACAGCCTTGGCAGTTTTGTCGCTCCGCTGGAGGCTGAATTCGGCTGGAGCAGGGGGCAAGTAACCTCGTCATTCCTTTATACGACGTTGGTTCTTGCGGTGATCGCGCCGTTTCTGGGCAATCTGATCGACCGTGTCGGGACTCGGCTGGTAGCGCTGGTTTCGATCCCGCTTTTGTCCGGGGTACTTTACGCAATGAGCCGCTTTGAGGGCTCGATCGGTCAATTCCATATGCTTTACGCACTGGCCGCTTTGGCCGGGGCAGGGACGACCCCGATCAATTACACCCGCGCGGTGAATGGAGCCTTTGACAAGGTGCGTGGGTTGGCGCTTGGCATCTCGCAAGCAGGGATTGCCGTTGCCGCCATCACCCTTCCCTTGCTGCTTGCCAGCCTGAACCAAAGTTATAGCTGGCGGACGGGTTACCTTGTCCTGGCCCTGCTGGCGCTGGTTCCCTGGCCTTTTGTCCTTTTGGGGTTTCGCAGCGCCCCCATGCCGCGCGTCGCAAAAGCCAGCCTTGCCGAGGGTCGCGGCGAACTGTTCCGCAGCCGGCTGTTCTGGAGTGTGGGCATCTCATTTGCAGCTGTCGCCGTGGCGGTGTCTGCGCTGGTCGTCCACATGGTGCCGCTGCTGCGGGATGCGGGCATGACGCCGATTGCCGCGGCCAGTACCGCCTCGGTCATTGGCTTTGGCGTGCTGGGTGGGCGGCTGCTCACCGGCTGGCTGATCGACCGCTTTTTCGCTCCTTATGTGGCTGCGACCCTGTTTCTCGCGACCGCCGGGGGCTGTCTCTTGCTGCTTTACGGAGGTCCGGGCATGGTGCCGCTTGCTGCGGCCCTGATCGGCCTGTCGCTTGGGGCCGAGGCTGATCTGATCGCCTATCTGACCGCGCGATATTTTGGCATGGCCCGCTATGCCTTCGTCTATGGCTTTATCTACTCGATGTTCCTGATCGGTACGGCCACGGGGCCGGCGCTGGCGGGCAGGCTTTATGACGCCTCGGGCAATTACAATTCGACCATCTGGACGGTGATCTGCCTGCTGGTCGCGGGATCGGTGGTGATCCTGTGCCTGCCGCGATTTGAGAAATCCGCATCCGTCGTTCCGGCGCAGTGACGCGCCCCCGTCAAGGAGAACCTCATGTCCCGCAAGAAACAGCCGGTTGTGATCACCTGCGCCATTACTGGTGCGATCCATACGCCGACAATGTCTGACGCGCTGCCTTATACGCCCGAAGATATCGCCACGCAGGCCATCGCGGCGTCCGAGGCGGGGGCGGCGATCCTGCATTTGCATGCGCGCCGTCCCCATGACGGCGGCGTCACCATCGACCCCGATGCCTTTGCCGCCTTCCTGCCGCGCATCAAGCAATCTACCGATGCCGTCATCAACATCTCGACCGGCGGCAGCCTGACCAACACCGTAGACGAGCGGATCCGGCCCGCGCTGCGCTTCTCGCCCGAGATGTGTTCGCTGAACATGGGCAGCATGAACTTTAGCTTCCACCCGCTGGCCAAGCGCTATGACAGCTGGAAATTCGACTGGGAGCGCGACTACGTCGCCAAGTCCGACGGTAATATCTTCCGCAACACCTTCGCTGATATCGAGAACGCTGCGAACCAGCTTGCCCCCCACGATATCAAGTTCGAGCATGAATGCTACGATGTCGGCCATCTTTATAACCTGCGCTTCTGCATGGATATCGGGCTGTTCAAGGCGCCGGTCTTCATCCAGTTCATCTTCGGCATCCTGGGCGGCATCGGCCCCGATATCGACAACCTGATCTTCATGAAGCGCACCGCCGACCGGCTGTTCGGCGATGATTACCGCTGGTCGGTTCTTGGCGCGGGCGGCGCGCAGATGCCCTTTGCCACCACGGCCAGCCAGATGGGCGGCAATGTCCGTGTCGGGCTTGAGGATTCGCTGCTGATCTCGCGCGGGAAACTGGCGGAATCCAATGCCCAGCAGGTCGCCAAGATCCGCCGCATCATCGAGGATCTGGGCAGCGAGGTCGCCACCCCCGAGGAGGCGCGCGAAATCCTGGGCCTGAAAGGCGGCGATAGGGTGAATTTCTGAACTGATCGCGAACAACAGATGTTGTGCAGGCAGCTGCGCGCGCTTGTGTATCCCTTTTGCCGGTATTGGGCGGGCAGGGCGGAGCTGTCAATTCGCAACTTGCGCGGCCGCGTGGATTGCGGTCTGGTGAAGGTGACGGGTCAGGCGATAGGCAGCGCGTTTGCTTTGGTGGCAAGCTTCGGTATCGTGAACTGACCCAGCCCGAGCCAGGATACCGTTCATATCACCACCGGAATGGGCATAATACCGTTCACAGAAAAAAGGACAGAGATCGCATATGTCGAAACGAATGATCTCGATGGCGTTGGTGCTTGCAGCCTGGCCAGCTCTGGCAGATGATATCTCTAATCTTAATCCCGGCGTCACGACTTCCGAGCTGCTGGCGACCGCACCGGTGCGCTGGGTTTCAGTCCCGCAAATTGCGGCCAGTCTGGAAGGGCAACCACCCATGGCCGTTGGCTTTGATGTGGATGATACGGTGCTGTTTTCCAGCCCCTGCTTTTATTATGGTCAGAACAAATATTCGCCCGGCTCTGACGATTACCTTAAGATGGATGAGTTCTGGACCGATATCCACACCAACAATTGCGACCGGTATTCGATGCCGAAAGAAGTTGCGCGAGAGCTGTTGGATATGCATGTAGCGCGCGGTGACGAGATTTACTTTATCACCGGACGCACGAAAGGTAGCGGTGGGGAAACCTTGACTGCCACTTTGAAAAGCGCCTTTGGCCTTGGAAAAATGAATGACGTCGTTTTCACCGCTTCGTCCGAAAACAAGGTCCAGTTTCTAAAGGATCATGAGCTGAAAATATACTATGGCGATGCTGACAGCGACATGCGCGCTGCGCTTGAGGCAGGGATCCGGCCAGTTCGTGTGATGCGGGCCCAGAATTCCAGCTATAAGCCCGAGCCTCGCAACGGAAACTTCGGCGAAGAAGTGATCATAAACTCGACCCAGTAGCACGTGGCTTTGGTCGCGCACGCGCCGACGGGCTAACTGTAAGTTGGTCAAGGCAAAGCCGGTCGGTGCGGATCCGGGCCGCGATATCCCCAGCAATGTCTAAGAAAGCTGCAAAACAGATCAACGATCTTGCTGATAAGGGGGCAGGAACCCGCGCATAGGCTGTTTTGTGGCAGCAGGGTGCATTTGCCCCGGGGTCGGTTGCTTTGCCGCGGCTGGTAATGCAACAATCCGTCGGCAGAGGGGGAAATGTACGCGCCAGATCATCGCAAAAGCGCAAAATTCAGGCTGGCCGCCATGTTATGGGCGGTTATCTTGCTTACGGTTCCTGCTTTTGCGGATGAACTGCGGATCATCACCTCATATCAGGCGGATGTGGTTGACCCGTTGGTCGAGGCGTTTGGTCGCGAACATCCCGATATCCGCATCCGGGTGCTGAATAAGAATACACATGCCGCGGTCGATGAGGTTCTGGCCGGGAATGATCGGGGATTTGATCTGTTCTGGGCTTCGGCCCCCGAAGCTTTTGTCGTGCTGGACAAGGCCGGGCGTCTGGCTGATCTGGGCGACGGTTCATATGCGGATTTTGCGTGGTCCGCTGTCGGATGGACCTGGCGCAATGCGGATGACAGACCTGTGCCGCAGGATTGGAATGACCTTCTTGAACCTGGGTTCAACCAGGATATCGCCATGTCGCACCCTATGCGATCAGGCACGATGCATTCTCTTTTAGAGACGATTTTGCAAGATCGCGGATGGCAGGCGGGCTGGGCCTGGATCCTGGAGCTGGCAGGGCAGCTGAACACCATTTCGGCGCGCAGTTTCGGTGTACTTGAGGGGGTTGAGGATGGCGATTACTCGATCGGACTGACCATCGACTTTCTGGCTTTGACGCGTGAGGGGCTGAACTTTCGCTATGGCCGCCCGGTTATCCTTATCCCGGCGCGGATTGCCGCATTACAAGGGGGCGTCCAGCCCGAGGCAGCCAGGGCGTTCGTGAATTTTATCCTGTCACCCGAGGGCCAGCGCATCCTGTTGCGCCCCGATATCCGGCGTATCCCGGTCGATCCCCGGATCCGCGCCGAGCAACCCGATGTGCTTGACCCTGAGGTTCTGGCGGCCCTGAATTTCAGCTGGTCCCGCTATGACCCGGAGCTGGCCGCAGGGCGCTACTGGCAAGTCAAGCAGCTGTTTGAGGCCTTTGTTGCCCGGGACCTGTTGCTGCGCCGGGATCTGTGGCGGCGCTTGCGTGCGCTCGACCATGCGCCAGCGGCCGAAAAGGCACGCATCCGCCGGCTGCTGACATGGATGCCGCTGACCGAACATCAGGCGCGTTCGGCCCCGACTGATCGCGAAACGCTGCTGGAGTGGTCCGAACGCTCATACACGATCCTGCGCGACGCCGAGGCACTGATCCGCGCGTTGGAGCGGTCATGATCCGCCGGGGCTCGATCCGGGGGCGGTTGATGGCGGCCCTGGTGCTGGTCGTGCTGATCGCGGCTGGGGTATTGGCGGTCGGCATGGTGGTGATGCTGCGCGCCGAACGGGATTTTCGTGCGTTGGCGCAGGATCGCATCCCCGCTGTTGCGCTTGCGGGTGAACTGGCTGAGGCGACGGGCGAGCTTGCGGCGCTGGCGATGCAACTGGTGGCGGACCCGGCAATGCCTGCCGAACGGATGAAGCGCGCTATCGACGGCGCCTCGCAGGGGGTCGAGGGCGTTCTTTCCTCGCCGCTGTGGCAGGCCGCGCCTGAACGTGCGGGGACCCGTGCAGAGATCGAAAGAGCCGAGCGTACCTTGCGTCATTCCCTGATCAGTTTTGGCAGGATCAGCACAGATCTGACCCGGCGGGCCCAGCTTGACGCGCGGGTCGGGGCCGACCTGCGTTGGATCCATGCCGATGTGCAGGATCAGGTGCAGGGGATACTTAGCGATCTGTCCTTTAATATGGACACGCAGCTCGCGGCCTTGACGACGGACACTGACCTTGCCGCGCGTGCGGGGGCCGAGCAGGCGCTGTCCCGGGACTGGCTTTTGCGTGATCGGGTGCAGCAGATCGGCTCTGAGGCTGCGACGCTGACGGCGCTGCTGTTACAGGCGCGCTCTGCTGATAGCCTGGATGCGCTGGAACAGGTCGGCATCCTTGGCCGCGATACGCTGGACCGGTTGGCGCTTGCCCAGCTGAACTTGCCTGAACGCGTCGATGTGAGGCTGCTGCTTGAGGCGCTGGAGCGGTTGAAAGCGTCCGCCTTGGGGGCTGAAAGCATCTTTATGCAGCAGCGGCAGAGGTTGGAACTGCACCACGCCGCAGTCTCTGAGTTGCAAACTGCGCAGGCGGCCCTGGCCCGGATGCAAGCCTCGTTAACCGATCTGGGCCGGACCGAGCGGATTGGGGCACAGCGCCGTGCTGATGCTGCTGCGACTGCCATCTTGCGCGGTTCGGTCGGACTGGGGCTTGTCACATTGCTGGGCGCGGTCGCGACGGCGGTCATTCTGGCGATCTTTGTGCACAAGCGCATTCTTTTGCGGATCGAGGCGCTTTCTGCCGATCTGACCCGGATCGCGCGGGGCGAGGATGGTCACCCTTTGCGCCCTGCCGTCTCTCAAGAGGATGAGATTGCCGAGATGGCCCGCGCCGTTGAGGTCTTTCGCGCCTCGGTCCACGCTCGCCAGCGGGCGTTGGAACGGCTTGAGATGACGCAGCGCGAACTGGTGCAGGCGGGTAAGATGGCCGCCCTTGGCCAAATGTCTGCAGCGATCAGTCATGAGATCAACCAGCCGCTGGCGGCTGTCGGACATCGTCTGCACAACCTGCGCGCCGCTTACCCCGAGGCGTATGCCGCGATTGCCCGGATCGAGGCGCTGCTGGAGCGGATCACCCGAACCATCGGCCACCTGCGTCGCATCGCCCGCCGCTCGGCCCATCGCAATATGCGGGTGATGCTGGCCGAGCCGGTGCGGGCCGCGCTTGAGCTGCTGGATCATCGCCTTCGGGCCGAGGGGGTTCGTGTTGATTGCGTGGATCTGGAGGGGGTTGCGGTTGCTGGGGATGAAATCCTGTTGGAGCAGGTTTTGCTGAACATCCTTGGCAATGCGCTGGACGCGATTGATACGCGCGAAGACGCTGCACAACCGGGCCTGATCCGCATCGAATTGCACGGCGACGATCCAGTCTGGCTGATTGTGCGCGACAACGGCATCGGGCTTGGGGGTCAGAGTGGTCAGTCCCTGACAGATCCCTTTGTGACCACCAAAGAGCCGGGCAAGGGGCTGGGCCTTGGCCTTTCGATAGCGTTCAACGTCATGCAGGACATGGGTGGGCATCTGGAAATCGAACAGCATACCGAAGGCGGAGCCGAGGTCCGGTTGCGCCTGAACCGCTGGAGTGAGGGGGGGATGGCGTGCCCGAGGTGATGCTGGTCGAGGATGATGCCGACCTGAGGCTGGCTGCTGCCGAAACGCTGGAGCTGGCCGGTTTCCGTGTGCATGCCTTTGATGCGGCAGCGCCAGCACTGGATGTGCTGGTGGCAGATTTCCCCGGTGTGATCCTTTCTGATCTGCGGATGCCGGGACTCTCGGGGCTGGATTTTCTGGACCGTGCGCGGGAAATCGCGCCTGACGTGCCTTTCATCCTGATCACCGCCCATGGCGATGTGCCGGCCGCCATCCGCGCCATGCGTGGCGGCGCTCATGACTTTCTGGAAAAACCCTGCCCGCCCGAGTTGATGCTGGATGTGTTAAAGCGGGCGCAGGCAATGCGCGACCTGCATCTGGAAAATACCCGCCTGCGCCAGATACGTATCGAGGACCGGCTGATTGGACGATCTGCCGCTATGCGCGATTTGCGTGACAAACTGCGGGCGCTGGCGAGGCTACAGCTTGATTTGCTGATCTCGGGCGAGACCGGGACCGGCAAAGAGCTTGTCGCGCGTATCCTGCACGATCTTTCCCCGCGCTGCGACGGACCTTTTGTCGCCGTTAATTGCGGCGCGCTGGCTGAGACCGACGTGGACCGAGAGCTTTTTGGCACCAGTGACTCGCCCGGTCTGATCGCACGGGCTGCGGGTGGGACGCTGTATCTGGATGAGCTTGAATCCATGCCCGACGGGCTGCAGGTGCGACTGTTGCGGGTCGTTGAGGCACGCGAGATCACCCCCTTGGGCGCCGGACCTCGTCCGGTTGACATACGCATCCTTGGCAGCGTCAAGCGCCCGCCCGAGAGCCTGACAGCTGAATCCCGGTTGCGGGCGGACCTGTTTCACCGTTTCCACGCAACATTGCCTTTGCCTCCCTTGCGCGAACGCGAAGAGGATGCGGCCATGCTGGTTACCCATTTTGCAGCCGAGGCGGCCGCCCGGCACAATCTGCCTAAACCTCATATCGACAGCAGTTTGCGCCGCCGCATCGCTTATCACGATTGGCCCGGTAACGTTCGGGAGGCCCGCAACCTGGCCGAACGTCTGGTGATCGGGCTGGACACCAGCTTTCCTCAGCCCGGATCGGCACCCGGCGCCACGGATCAGCTGGCAGGAATGAGCTATGACGCAGCCATGGAGGGGTTCGAGGCCCGCTTGTTGCGATTCGCCCTGATCCAGACCGGTGGGCGCAAGACCGAGGCAGCGGCCCTGCTTGGTATTCCGCGCAAAAGACTTTATCTGCGGCTGCGTCACCATGACATGCTGTAAGTCCTGTGGAATGGGTCAGAATTGACCCATGGGGCGTGTCAAAACTGACACAAAATAATTAATAAAAACAAATACTTGCAAGGTTAATTCCTGCAATGCACAGTTGGTGTGCCATTGCAGGACCGCCCAGTCCGGCCTGCCTGATGCCTGTGGGAGGAGAACCATGAACAGGATATCTGCATTCAGCGTCTTTGCGCTGATGATGACTTCGGCTGCCGCCTTTGCCGATACGGTGACAGTAGTGACCTCGTTTCCGCGTGACCTGACCGACCCGTTCAAGGCCGCCTTTGAGGCCGCGCATCCCGGTACGACGCTTGAAGTCGTCAGCCGCAACACCAACGCTGCCGTCTCGCATCTGCAAGAGACCCGCAGCGCGAATACCATTGACCTGATGTGGGCGTCTGCCCCCGACGCCTTCGAGGTACTGAAAGAGGAAGAGTTGCTCGCCAAGGTGGACGTAAAGTTCGAGGGTATTCCCGATGTGATCGGTGGCTATCCGGTCCATGATCCCGACGGCACCTATTTCGGCTTCGCTGCCTCGGGTTATGGGATCATGTATAACACCCGTTACGTTCAGGCGAACGACCTGCCCATCGCGCGTGAATGGGAGGATCTGAAGCGTGCTGAATATAACGGCCATGTTGCGATGTCCTCGCCTTCGCGTTCTGGCACTACCCACCTGACGGTCGAGACCGTGCTGCAAGGCGAAGGCTGGGATCAGGGCTGGGCCACCTGGAAGTGGATCTCGGGCAACATGAATACCGTTACCGAACGCAGTTTTGGCGTTCCGGATGCGGTCAATTCGGGCGCGACCGGCTTTGGCATCGTCATCGACTTTTTTGGACTCGCGTCCAAGGCATCGGGCTTTCCGGTCGAACTGGTCTATCCCAGCGTGACCGCCATCGTACCAGCCAATATCGGCATCATTGCAAATGCGCCGAACCCCGAGGGTGCAAAACAGTTCGTCGAGTTCCTGCTGTCGCCAGACGGGCAAAAAGTCCTTTTGGACCCTGCGATCATGCGTCTGCCGGTCGATCCCAAGATCTATGCCAGCGCCCCCGATGGCTTTCCGAACCCGTTTTCCGAAGAGTTTGCGCCGGGTGCGATCGAGTTTGATGTGGATAAATCCGGGGTCCGCTACAATCTGGTGAACTCGCTTTTCGACGTGCTGGTGACCTATCGGTTGGACGATTTGCGCGGGGCCGTTGCTGCCGTGCAAAAGGCCGAGGCAGCCCATGCCGACACCGGCAACAAGGAGGCCGCCGCGCTGATTGCCGAGGCCCGTGCGCTGATCGAGGCCATGCCGATCACCGAGGCCGAGGCGCAGGACCCGGCCTTTACCCAGGTTTTTACCATCTCGCGCGCTGAACCCGGGACTGAGGTTGTCGGCCGTCAGGCTGAAATCGAGCAGGCCTGGGACAGCTTTGCGGTCGAGAACTATCGCAAGGCCAAGGAACTGGCTGACCAGGCCACAGCGATGAAGTGACGGCAGGAAGTTCGATCCCGCGTTGCCTGTGGCGGCGCGGGTATCCGTGACGCCTTTTGACGCCCCGAGGACACCATGCCCAACACTTCCCAGACCGCTTCAAGCGGGTTCACCTTGTTTCCGCGCCTGTCAGGAGCTGCGGTCGCAGGTATCTTGATCGCGATCTTTTTGATGGCGTTTCTGATCCTGCCAGTGGCGCAGGTAATCTATGTAGCCTTTCTGGAGGCGCGGACCGGTAGCTTTACACTGCAGAACTTTCAGGACTTTTTCAGCACGACGCTGTTTCGTGAAAGCTTTGTTAACTCGTTTTACGTCTCGCTGATGTCGGTGGTCGTGGCGACGGTGATCGCGCTGCCTCTTGCCTATATCACCACACGCTTCAACTTTGGGGGTGCGGCGGTAATTCAGGCGCTGGGGGTGATCCCGCTGATCATGCCTCCCTTTGTCGGGGCGGTGGCGATGTCGCTGCTATTTGGGCGCAACGGCTCGATCAACTTGCTGCTGAACCAGTATTTGGGCTTTCGCATTCCGTTCATGGAGGGGCTGAACGGCGTCATTCTGGTCCAGTCGATCCATTACTTTCCGTTCATCCTGATCAACCTGTCGGCAAGCCTGCGCAATATCGACCGCTCAATGGAAGAGGCGGCGCAAAACCTTGGCTCGTATGGGATGCGGATGTTCCGGCGTATCGTCTTTCCCCTGGCGATGCCTGGCTATCTGGCCGGGGCGGCGCTGGTCTTTATCAAGGTGTTTGACGATCTGGGCACGCCACTGCTGCTGAACGTGAACAACATGCTGGCTCCGCAGGCCTATCTGCGCATCACCGGGGTCGGCATCAATGATCCGATGGGCTATGTGATCTCGTTCATTCTGGTGGCGTTCTCGGTCTTTTCGCTTTGGGTGTCCTTTCTGTTCATGCGGGGCAAGGACTATGCAACCGTGCAAAAGGGTGGTGGTGGCCTGTCCCGCAGGGATCTGAAACCGCGCGAGAAATGGCTGGCATGGGGCGTGATCCTGCTGATCCTGGCCATGGTCCTGTCGCCCCATATCGGGCTGCTTTTGCTGGCATTCGGGACGATCTGGTCATTCTCGCCGCTGCCAGACGGGTTCACCGTGCAGCATTTTGGCACGATCTTTACCCAGTCATCACAATATGTCTGGAACACGCTTGTCTATGCCGGATCGGCGGCCGTGGTCGACGTCGTTCTGGGAACTGCCATCGCCTATATCGTGATCCGCACCGGGCTGCCGGGACGCAAATGGCTGGATTACATGGCAACCGCTGCGCTGGCCGTGCCTGGGGTGGTGCTGGGGATCGGATATTTGCGCATGTTCCACGGCATCCAGCTGCCTTTCGGATTGGGCCAGATGTCCAGTTTCTGGGGGATCATCATTGTGGCGCTGGCCGTGCGGCGCCTGCCTTATGCGTTGAGGGCCTGTATGGCGGCACTGCAGCAGGTCGCGCTGTCGCTTGAAGAGGCTGCCGAAAGCCTTGGCGCCTCACGCTCCAGCACTATCCGCCGTATCGTGGTGCCGCTGATGACCGGGGGCATCCTTGCCGGGTTCGTCACCAGTTTTGCCACAGCCGCGGTAGAGCTTTCGGCGACGATCATGCTGGTCGGACGATCCTCGGACGCGCCGCTGGCCTATGGCATCTATCTTTACATGCAATCGCCCGCCGGACGCGGTCCGGGGGCCGCGCTTGGTATCCTTGCCGTCGTGATCGTGGCGGTCGGCACCTACCTTTCGCAGCGCATCATTGAGCGCGAGCGTGCGCGCCAGACCATGACTGGCGATCAGCACTAGTTTCGGAGAAGCACAGATGACACTGACCAAAGCTGGCATCCGTATCGAGGATCTGCACCTGTCCTTCGGTGACACCAAGGTGCTGGAAGGTATCGACATGGTCATCGAACCGGGTGAGTTCTTTGCCTTTCTTGGCCCTTCGGGGTCGGGGAAATCGACTCTTTTACGGGCGATTGCAGGTTTTGGGCCCACGCCACGCGGACGCATCCTGATCGGTGATCGTGATATCGCAAACCTGCCACCGTGGAGGCGTAACGTCGGCATGGTGTTTCAGTCCTATGCGCTGTGGCCCCACATGTCGGTGCGCCGCAACGTAGCCTTTGGCCTGGAAGAACGCCGCCTGCCTGCACGCGAGATCGGCCCCAAGGTTGAGCGCGCGCTTGAGATTGTCGGCCTTTTGCATCTGGCTGACCGGATGCCCGCCCAGCTTTCAGGCGGGCAGCAGCAGCGCGTCGCACTGGCACGCACCATCGCCATCGAACCACAGGTTCTGCTGCTGGATGAACCGCTCTCGAACCTTGACGCTGCGCTGCGGGTTCAGATGCGGCGCGAGTTGCTGGCCTTGCAGCGCAAACTGGGCCTGACGACGATTTTTGTCACTCACGATCAGGAAGAGGCGAACACCACTTCTGACCGGATGGCGGTCCTTGATAAGGGGGTGATCCAGCAGATCGGCACTCCGCAACATTTGTATGACCAGCCGGCCAATGCCTTTGTTGCAGGGTTCCTTGGTACCGCGAATATCCTGAAAGGCGCCCTGCAGGGGGCAGAATTCGTGACGGCGGGTGGCCAGCACCTGCCCGTAGCAGCCATGGTCAAGGGCGCGAACTGCATCGTCCTGCGTCCCCAGAATATCCACATCAGCATGTCGGATGGCACGATTGCGGGCAGGGTCGCGCATCGCGAGTTTCTGGGCAGCCAGATCCGCTATCTGGTAGATACGGCGGACGGCAAGATTATCGTCGATACGCTGCACTCTTCCGGTCGGCCACCTTATGACGAGGGCGCGCCCGTGTCGCTGGCGATCGACAGCCAGAACGCGCCCTTGCTGGTAGCCTGATCCATGGCCGAGCTTTGGTTCATCCGCCATTTCCGTACGCCATGGAATGCTCAGGGCCGTCTGCAAGGCCGACGGGATATCGCCTTGGAGGACCCGCTGAGCCCGCAGGGTATGGCGGTGCTGGCTGCAAACCGTCAGGCTTTGGCAGGACGGGATTTCGCTTTGGTCCTGACCTCTCCGCTGGAGCGGGCGCGCCGTACGGCCGAACTGCACGGCTTTGCCGCCGAGCCTGACCCCGACCTGGCCGAGATCGCATTTGGAGCGTGGGAAGGGCGCACCTGGGCCGAACTGGAGGCCGCCCATCCGGGTGCTTGGGAAAATGCGCCACACACCTTGCCGCTGGGCGAGCCGTTTTCCGATTTCATCGCCCGGATCACGCGGGTGCGCGAGCGGGCGTTGGCGGCCTCCGGGCCAGTCCTGGCTTTTGGCCATGGCGCATGGCTCGGTGGTTTGCAGCTGGCCGTTGACGGCGGAAAGGGAATGCCTCGTCAGGCGCTTGGCAACGGAGAGCTGGTCAGACTGGACCTGACAGCCGTGCGGCAGGTTCAGGAGGGGTAGCAGATTGATGGGCCTGGCCCAGGCAAAGGCGCCCAGTGGCTCAGGCCAAGCCCTTGACGCTGCGCCCTACAGCGGGTGATCCTGCATTTCCTGTGCGACCCCGGCATCGACCGGGGTTTCATAGGTCATCAGAATATAACCCAGAACCGAATAAAAGCCGACGGTGGCGATCAGGTCGATCACCGCCTTGCGCCCCAGAGTCTGGGCCAGCTCTGCCTCAAGCGGCGCTGGCAGGCGGCGCTGTTCGAACAGCGCATCTACCGCTGCGGCGATCAGCCCATCCTCACCATCGGGTCTGTTGTCGTTTTCGCCGCGCATGCCCAGAATGCGCTGATCCGGCATCCCAAGTGCGCGGGCGCGGCTGACGTGATGAGCCCATTCATAATCCGATCCCATGCGATGCGCGGCCCGCAGGATCACCAGCTCTGAGCGGATCGGCCCCAGAGCGGTATCCTTGACGATATGCTGGCGCAGCGGTGCCCAGGCCCGCAACAGTGCGGGGTGATGGGCCATGGTGCGATAGACGTTCAACGCTCCGGCAAAGCCTTCGCGCAGGTCAAGGATTTCGGCGGGCCAGTCGGCATCCGACAGCGGAGGGCAGGGCGAGGTCATGGAAAGCTCCGGGTCAGGGAAAGTATTTGGCATAGATATGGGGCGCACGGTCGGCCCATATGCCGGTAAAGCCCCGATAGCGGGCGATTTGGGCAAGGTCGACTTCGACCCTCAGCACATCCTCGCCATCGTGGTCCAATGCGCCCAGCACGGCACCATCGGGTGCGAGCGCGCAGGAGCGGCCGAAAAACCGCTGCTCGCCATGGCTGCCACAGCGGTTGCAACTTAGAAAAAAGACGCCGTTTTCGGTTGCCCGGGTATAGGCCCGGTGCAGAAATAGCGCCTCATCCGCGACTGGCGTATCTTCGGCACCAAAAGAGGCCCAAACCGAGGTGACTATCCCCGCGCCCTGCATGGCCATGATGCGGGTGATTTCAGGAAAGCGGATGTCGTAGCAGATCTGCATGCCAAGCCGGGTTTCACCAAAAGCGTGGGTATGGATCTGGTCGCCGCCAGTGAAATACAGCTTTTCGTTCTGCCACTGGTGGATCTTGGCATAGCAGCCCAGAACACCCGAAGGCCCGATCAGCAACGAGCAATTGCGCATGACGCCCGCGCGTATAGGGTCGCGCATCCCCATACCTACAACGATATGCGTGTCATGCTGCTGCGCTGCCTCGGCCAGTGCTGCGATCTCGGGCCCATCGGGTGCGGCGCAGGCGTGATAAAGCGCGCCGGCATAATCCGCGGCCGGGATGGTCATGGGTCCGCCCGGCACCATTGGCTCGACATAGCCGGTGTTGACAAGTTCGGGGAACAGGATCAGTTGCGCGCCGTGCCCCGCCTCGGCGGCGATATGGTCGTGGACCTTGCGCAGGTTCCGGGTGGGGTCCAGTGTTGTCACATCCATCTGGACAAGACTTGCGGTGATCATGTCAGCACCTCCAGCCGGCGTCCTGCGGCAAAATCCCAGTCCCGGCCAGGCGCTGCCGCGATCAGGCTGCGGGTGTAATCATGGCGCGGATGGGCCAGCACCTCGGCCGCGGGGCCATGTTCCACCACCGCACCGCGGCGCATTACCATCACCTCATCACAGATCTGTGCTGCGACACGCAGGTCATGGGTGATGAACAGGATGGCAAGATTACGTTTGGCCTGCAAATCTGCAAGCAGCTCCAGCACCTGCGCCTGTACCGAGACATCCAGCGCGGACACCGCTTCGTCAGCGACGATAACCTCGGGGTCCATCATCAGTGCCCGGGCAATGGCGATGCGCTGGCGCTGGCCGCCCGAAAACTGATGTGGAAAGCGTTGCAGGCTGGTACGAGGCAACCCTACGACCTCGATCAGCTCGCCCGCGCGGCCAAGAGCTGAGGCGCGGCTTTCGCCCAGGTTCAGCGGCCCCTCGATCATGCTTTCGGCGATGCGCAGCCGCGGGTTCAAAGAGCGGTTGGGATCTTGGAACACCATCTGCACCCGGCGCCGCGCCGAGGCCAACGCTTTGCCCGCGCGCAGGCGGGCGATATCCTGACCATCAATGCGGATTTCGCCGGCGCTGGGATCCTCTAGCCGCAGAACGCAGCGCGCAACGGTGGACTTGCCTGAACCGCTTTCGCCGACGATGCCCAGTGTTCGCCCCTGCGCCAGGCGAAAGCTGACACGGTTTACCGCATGGACGCGATGCGGGGCGCGACCCATAAGTTGACCGGCCAGCGAACCTATCTGGAACACCTTTTCCAGCGCGTTGACCTCGATCGCTGGGGTGCCGGTTACCTCGGGGCGCGGCTTGCGCGGTGTCAAAGAGGGCACAGCCCGCAAAAGCGCCTGCGTATAGGGCTGCGTCGGGCGGCTTAGCACCTCTTCGACCGTGCCGGATTCGACCATTTCGCCATGACGCATGACGCAGACGCGATCAGCAATATCGGCGACTACGCCCATGTCATGGGTGATGAACAGAACGGCAGTATTCTGCTGTTCCTGCAATTCGCGGATCAGCGTCAGGATCTGCTTTTGGGTCGTTACATCCAGCGCCGTGGTCGGTTCATCCGCGATCAGCAGCCTGGGTTTGAGAGCCAGTGCCATGGCGATCATCACCCGCTGGCGCTGACCGCCGGACAGCTGATGCGGATAGCTGTCATAGATGCGTGGGGGATCGGGCAGATGCACCGAGGCAAAAACCTCAAGCGCCGCTTGCCTGCGTTCGGCCGGGCTCATGCGGCGGTGCGCGCGATACACCTCGTCCATTTGCAGACCGATTTTCAGCACCGGGTTCAGTGCCGTCATCGGTTCCTGAAAGATCATCGCCATATCCGATCCGCGCAACGTCTTGGTTCGCGCGGGGGTGGCGGTCAGGATCTCTTCACCGTTCAGTTTGACCGACCCTGAGGTCGCGCACAGCTCGCCCTGTGGCAGCAGATCCATCGTCACCAGAGAGGTCACGGATTTGCCCGATCCGGATTCCCCCACAAGGCAGACCGTCTCGCCCGGTGCGATGTCAAAGCCGACGCCCTTGAGAATCTCGACGGGCTCGCGGCCGCAGGTCGATACGCGCAGGTCGCGGATCGACAAGACCGGCGGGGCAGCAGTGGTGTGATCAGCCATCACTCGGCCCTCCCTTTCATCTTTGGATCAAGGCGGTCGCGCAATGCATCGCCCAAGAGATTGATCGACAGGATGCACAGCGACAGCACGATGGCTGGCCAGAATACCAGCCAGGGTCGCATGGCAAAGTAAAGCCGCCCCTCGGCCATGATATTGCCCCAGGTCGGGGTTTCGGTGCCAATACCTACGCCAAGAAAAGACAGCGCCGCCTCGGTCAGGATAGCCGAGGCGTAGATATAGGTTGCCTGTACGATCAGTGGTGCAATGGTCGCAGGCAACAGGTGGCGAAGGATCAGGCGCGGAGCGGGTGTGCCAAGCAGCTGGGCAGCCTCGACATAAGGTTCGGCACGGGCGGCCAGCACGCGTGAGCGGACCAGCCGCACCACCTGCGGGATTTCGGGGATCATGATGGCGATGATGACTGTAACCAGCCCCGCCTTGGTCAGCGCGACAATGGCGATGGCCAGCAGGATACCGGGAATGGCCATCATCCCGTCCATCAGCCGCATCAGCACCGCGTCAATGCCGCGAAACCACCCGGCCAGCAGCCCCAGCGGCAGGCCGATCAGGATCGCACCTGCCGCGACGCCCGCACCGACCACCAGCGAGACGCGGGCGCCATATATGATCCGGGAATAAAGGTCGCGGCCAAAGCTGTCGGTGCCCAGCCAGTAGGTTTCGGACGCCGGTTGCAGACGCATGGCGGCATTGATCCGTGTCGGATCGAAATTGGCAAGCTGTGGGGCAAGCACCGCCATGGCAAGTGCTGCGGCAAGGACCACCAGCGACAGGATGACGGTCCAATGCGGCAGGTTGCGGGCAAATCGGCGGCGCGGCAAAGCGGGGTAGGCGGGCGTCGTCATTGGTAGCGGATCCTTGGGTCGGTCAGCGCATATGAGACGTCGATCAGCAGGTTGATGACGACATAGGTTCCGGCGGTCAGCAGAATGATTGCCTGAATCAGCGGATAGTCCCGCGCCAGCACAGCATCGACCACAAGCCGGCCAAGACCGGGGACGTTGAAGACCGTTTCGGTCACCACCACGCCCGAGATCATCATAGCAAACCCGGTTCCGACCACGGTCAGGATGGGGATTGCCGCGTTGCGCAGCGCGTGGCGAAACAGCACCACGCGTTCGGACAATCCCTTGGCGCGGGCGGTGCGGATATAATCTTCGCGCAGAACCTCAAGCATCGCCGCGCGGGTCATGCGTGACACAAGCGCGATATAGATCGAGGACAGCGCCAGCCCGGGCAGAAAGATGCGGTGCAGAAAGGGCCAGATCCCATCGGAAAGAGGCTTATAGCCCTGGACCGGAAACCACTTCAGATGCACTGCGAAAATCCCGATCAGCACATAGCCGATGACAAAGATCGGCACTGAAAATCCAAGGACTGACAGGGACATGACCAGCCGGTCCACCAGCCCGCCATGGCGGCGCGCGGCGGCGACGCCCAGAGGCAGCGAGATGATGACGGTCAGGATCATCGCCACCGTCGCAAGCGCCAGGGTCGGGCCGATACGCTGGCCGATCATTTCAAGCACCGGACGCTGTGAAATCAGCGAATTGCCAAAGTCGCCATGCAGCATATTGCCGATCCAGGTCGTGAACTGTGTGGTCAGCGGCGCATCAAGGCCAAGGCTGTCGCGGATAGCGGCTATCTGTTCGGGGCTGGCCTGATCGCCAGCGATGGCCTGGGCCGGGTCGCCCGGCGTCAGCCGCAGCAACAGAAACACGATCAGCGCGATCAGGAACATGACGGGCACCGCCATCAGCAGGCGGCGCAGCAGATAATAGAGCATGACGACCTCTCGTAAAGCGTCGGCGCGCGGGATGGACCCGCGCGGGGACTGGCTTATTCAGGCTTTTTCACGCCCCAGAAGAGGGTGATCGGCCCGGGTTGCAGCTCGGTGATGCTGTTCCGCCATGCCGCGACCGACTGGAACTCTCCGGCATTGTAGTAAAAGCCCTGATCATAGGCGATCTGCTGGATTTCCGAGGCGATGCGCTTTTGCTCATCCAGTTCGGTGGCGACCAGATACTGTTCGCGCAGGGTCTCGATTTCGGGGCTGACCGGCCAGCCCGCCCAGGCGTTGTCGCTGCCCGACCCGTCCAGCATGGCATGCACCAGAGGGTTCCAGATCCCGGTCACGCCCCAATAGGTAAACAGCATGTTCCAGCCGCCCTCGGCCGCGGGCTGCCAACCGTTCTTGCGTGATTGCAGCGTGGCCCAGTCCATCGAGGCGATCTCGACTGTGAAACCTGCCTCGCGCAGGCGTTCGGCGGCGACGATGGGCTGGGTGGACAGGATGGTCAGGTCCGTCGGCTGCATCATCAGCACCGGCGTTCCGTCATAGCCCGAGCTTTTGAGGATTTCCTGTGCCTTGGCCATCCGCTCTTCTGGGCTGCCGGTCAGGTATTGCGAGCCGGCATCCGAGGCCAGAGGCACCCCGCACCCGTAGTCCGAGGCGCAAAGCGTGTAATATTCCGGATTGCCGATGGCGGTCTGCATCAGCTGCTCCTGATCCAGTGCATACATGGCGGCGCGGCGGACCTCGGCATTGTCAAAGGGCGGCAGGCGGTGGTTGAAGCGGCCCGTCACCTGACTGCCCAGCGGGTTGATGACGCCGTATGCCACCTCGTCATTCATCTGCAGCAAAGGCAGCAGATCAATGGTCACCTGCTCGATCAGGTCGATATCGCCTGATTGCAGCGCGTTGATCGAGGTCTGCATGTCGGGCATCGCCTTCCACACCACCTTGTCGATATTCACGACCTTGCCGCCGGCAGTCCAGCTGGCCGGCTCAGAGCGCGGCTGATAGTCCTCGTTTCTGACATAGACGGCCTGATCGCCGGGCCGGTACTCGTCGGCGACGAATTTGAACGGGCCCGAACCGATCATTTCGGCCACTTGCTCGCCCGCCGGGGTCTCGGCCAGACGTTTTGGCATCATAAAGGGTGGCACGGGTGAGGGTTTGGCCAGCAGGTCCAGCACATGCCCAAAGGGCCGGTCCAGCTTCAGGACCAGCACCCTGTCCGAAGTCGCCTCTATCGAGGCGACATATTCCATCATCTTGCGTCCGGCCGGATCGTTTGCCGCCCAGCGTTTCAACGAGGCTGCGCAATCCTCGGCCGTGACCGGGGTGCCGTCATGCCAGCTAAGTCCGTCGCGCAGGGTAAAGGTATAGGTCAGCCCGTCCTCTGATATCTGGTAGTCAGCCATCTGGGGCTGCGGTTTGTAATCCGCATCCATCCCCAGCAACGTGTCAAAGACCATGAACCCGTGCGTGCGCACGATCTGGGCCGTACTCAGATGCGGGTCCAGCGTGCGCAATGGTGCCTGCATCACCACATTCAGGACCGTCTCGGCCAAAGCCGGACCAGCCTGAAGAAACCCTGTCGCCATAGCGGCCCAGCCGAGGGCGCGAAGTCCCGAAATCGTCATCATACCTCTCCTGTTTCTGGTTTTTTTGTGATTTCCGGCAGTTCGCACCACGGCCATGCCCGGGTGATGTCCAGCCGGCGATAGGGGATCAGCCGCACATCCGCAGGGCCAAGGTCGGGGGTGTCGACCACCAGGATGCGTTCGGCCAAAGGTTCGTAAAAGTCGCGAAAATGCGTCTTGGAACGCAGCAGGATCACATCGTAATCCTGTGGCTGCTCGCCAAAGATGGCGAAAGGATCTCCGTCTACGGCAAAGGCGAAATGCGATGTGACCGAAATCCGCACCTGCCCGATCTGCAGCAGTGCGGTCAGGCCCAGATCGACGAAGCTGCCCTGCTGATAGCGGCCTGACACAGTAAAGCTTTTCTGGCCGGACCATAGCACGTCTGCTTCGGCATTGATCGGTCCGCCGGTCTCGGGCGCGCTTTTGCCGCCAAGACTGACCGGAATGCGTGCGCCGGCGCCCGCTGCATGAGCCTGTGCCGCCGTCTGTGGATCCAGCAGGAACGGCACCATGACCTTGCCGACATTCCGGTTCATTAAGGCGCGCAAAAGATGCGTGGAATCGTTCATCCGGTCTGCGTGCTCCAGCAGCACCACCGGTCTGCCTGTTGCAGGATGCGCGGCAAGATCTGCCATGGCCTCATCGACCGAGATCACCGGGACGGCCCCGGACAATTCACGCCGCAGCCCGTGCAGGCGGCGGGCGAAATGCAGGGCCCGGGCCTCGGCCGAGGCTTGCCCCTGCCAGTCAAGGCAGATGACCGACATGCCGGTGTTGGCGGCGTCCGCGTAAGAGAATCCGGCCATGACCGAGATGTCGCAATCATGCCTGGCCTCAGTTTCGCGTGCCTCAGCCATGACGGTCGCAAGCGGTTGCAGCGAGGTGGCCGACATGATCGACGGGATGACGATACCCGGACGCGCCACCGCAAGCCCGGGTCTTTGTCCGGTGCGGATCATGCGCAGCAGGGCGCGGGTGGCGCGCTTGCCGGTTTCGCCCATGTCGATATGCGGGGAATGGCGGTAAGCTACGGCGATATCGGCGCCTTGCAGCATCCGCGCGTCGATATTGCCGTGATAGTCCAGGGCGACAGCAACGGGCAGATCAGGCTGGGCGGCACGCAGGCTGTCGATGATATGACGTTCGACATCTGTATAGCTGTTGGCCCAGCAAGCGCCGTGGAGAAACAGGACGATCCCGTCAAGCGGTTCTGCCTTGGCGACCCCTTCTAGCAACTCATCGGTATAATGCGCCACAGCTTCGTCGCTTGCCGGACCCAGCGCGCCCAAAAGCGTATGGAACAGCGGCACAAGCTCGGCGCTTTCGGCGTCACAGACCCCGATGCAGCCGCCCGGAACGGTATTGGTGCCGCGAAACCTTACCAGGATCTCGGCACCGCGGGTACAGACGCGCTGGAACTCGGCCAGCTCGACCTGTTGCGGAACGCTGCTGACCGATTCAAGGTTGAAACCGGCAAAGGCGATGCGCGCTTGCATGACAACGCTACCCCGCGGTGGCGGCGGCGATGGCGCCGGCAAGACGGTCGATGATCTGGTCGATTTCCTCGGGCTGAATGATATAGGGCGGTGCCAGCAGCACATGATCGCCATGCACCCCGTCGATGGTGCCGCCCATCGGATAGCACATCAGCCCTCGCGCCATCGCCTCTTTCTTGACCCGGGCGTGAATGCGGAGGGCCGGATCGAAAGACGCCTTGCCGTCCTTGTCCGCGACAAGCTCGATTCCGCGAAACAGGCCTCGCCCCCGGATATCGCCGACATGGGGGGATTGACCTAATGTTGCGTCCAGGCCCGCTTGCAGGCGTTCGCCCATGGCCTGCACATGTTCCATCATTCCGGGGCGTGACAGGATCTCGACGACCTTATCGGCGGCGGCGGCCGCGACCGGGTGGCCGATATAGGTATGGCCGTGCTGAAACAGCCCCGAGCCATCGGCAAAGGCGCGATAGATCTGTTCGGACAGCATGACTGCGCCAATGGGTTGGTAACCACCCCCAAGCCCCTTGGCGATGGTGACAAGATCGGGGCGCACTTCCTCGGCCGTGCAAGCGAAAAGCGAGCCTGTACGCCCCATGCCGCACATCACCTCGTCAAGGATCAGCAGGACGCCATACCGGTCGCAGACCTCGCGGATCAGGCGGAAATAGCCGGGGACCGCCGGAACCGCGCCCATGGTCGCACCGACAACGGGCTCGGCGACGAAAGCGATGACCTGATCGGCCCCCAGTTCGATGATCTTGGCCTCTAGTTCCGCTGCCAACCGCTGGGCATAGGCGTCGGTCGTCTCGTCCGGGCGCTGGTCGCGATAGGCATAGCAGGGGGAAACGTGGTGCGTTTCGGGCAGGATGGGCTGGAATTGGGCACGGCGCCAGGCATTGCCACCAGCGGCGAGCGCCCCGATGGTATTGCCGTGATAGCTTTGGCGGCGGGCGATGATGTGGCGCCGCTGTGGCTGGCCGATCTCGACGAAATACTGGCGCGCCATCTTTAACGCTGCCTCGACCGCCTCGGAACCGCCCGAGACGGGATAGACATAATCCAGCCCCTCGGGAGCCAGTCTCACCAGCCGCTCGGCCAGCCGCTCGGCGACGTCGGTGGTGAAAAATGAGGTATGGGCATAGGCGATGTGGTCCATCTGGACCCGCATGGCCTCAAGCACCTCGGGATTGCCATGGCCCAGACAGCTTACCGCTGCTCCCCCGGAGCCGTCGATATAGCGGCGCCCTTCGGCATCCTGAATATAGACGCCCTGTCCAGAGACGGCATGCGGCAGCGCCGCCGCAATCGAGCGGTGGAGTATTCTGGTCATTTATTTGCCCTGCTGATGAAGGGGAATCGCTCTCCCCCTCCTCCCTGATTCGTTTGTGCCAAAACTTATGGCATCAGGCAACAAATGTTTTATTTCTTCGTTGAAGAAACGTCTGTAGCACCGGAATCTGAGCTTTTACGTTGCACTTTGCACGTTTTTTACCAATTCTGACGGCACATGACCCAAAGGCTTGGAACGAATGTCTCATCAAGACGCCCTGCGGGCTCAACTCATTGCCGCGTTTGATGGAATGCCGTCGCAGTTGCAGCAGGCCGCGCGCTATATTCTTGAACATCCAGATGAGGTGGCGCTGGTCTCAATGCGGCAGCTGGCGCGCAGTGCGGGGGTGCAGCCCTCGACCATGACCCGGCTGGCCAAGTTTCTGGGTCTGGATGGTTATGACGACATCCGTGCCCATCATGCCCGCGCCATCCGGCAGCGCATTGATGGTTTCGCTGCCCAGCAGCAACGGGCGAGCGTAAGCCAAGACGGGCTGGCCGTGCAGATGCTGCAAAGCCTCTCGGTGCAGATTGCGCGGCTGACCGAGCCGGGGGCCGTAAGCCGCTTGGAGGCAGCCGCCGCACGTCTTGGCGAGGCCCGCCGCATCTATGTGCTGGGGCTGCGCTCTTGTCATCTGGTTGCATGGCATTTCCATTATGTGATGACGCTGCTGGGAGAGCACAGCGTGCATCTGGACGGGCCTGCGGGGACGGTCGGTGACGGGCTGATGGGGGCCGGACCGCAGGATGTGCTGCTGGCGGTGTCGATCAACCCTTATGCGCGCTATTCGCTTGAGCTGGCGCGCATGGCCCGCGACAAAGGGCTGGGCATGGTGGCGATTACCGACAGCGAGGTTTCCCCTTTGGCTGCCATGGCAGATGAAGTGATCCTTTGCCCTACGGAAAGCCCGACCTTTTTTCACACTCTTGCCCCTGCGCTGGCCGTGTCCGAGGTGCTTTGCGGGCTTTTGGCCAATCGCAACCGTGAGGGTGCATTGGCTGCATTGGAAAATGCCGACCGGCATCTGTCAGAGCTGAACACTTATTATACCGCCCCAAAGCGACGTCAGTCATCCAAGGGGGCAAAAAGTGATGGGCCGGAATAATCGGCGTCGTCATCCGAGAGCGAATAGAGTTTGCTGCTTTACCACAGGACAAGGTTGGCTGATGCGTCAGGCCTGACCTGTGCCGCCTCTATGCCCCCGGTAAAAACTTGGCGGATGGCCATATTCGATCTGAAATGCCCGGGTCAGCGCAGAGGGATCGGCATAGCCGCAGCGTGTGGCGATCTCGGCTATGCTGAAACCGGAACTTTGCGCCAGTCTTCGCGCCTCACGCAGCCGCAGGGATTTGTAGATGGATTGCGGGGTGGAGCCGGTGTGTTCCAGAAAAAGCTCTTCCAGTTTTTTTCGGCTGATCCGAAGTCGCCCGGCGATCTCGGGTATTCGTAGCGGATATTCAATCTCTCTGCGCATCAGAGAGATGGCATCGTTGACAAGCTGGCTGTCCAAAGGCCGGATATCCCTGAGGTCGTTTCTGATGCCATGCATGAACATGCTGGCAACCTCGATTGACAGCATCGGCCCATGATGTTCGCGGATAAGGGACAGGATCAGGTCGAAAGCTGTCGTCACGCCGCCGCAGGTAATGCAGTTCCCATCCGCGACAAACCGGTCGGTGAACACCTCGACATTCGGAAACTGCTCGGCAAGGGCATCAAGCTCATCCCAGTGAATGGTGGCGCGGCGTCCATCCAGCAGCCCGGCCGCGGCAAGTAACCAGGCACCTGTATCCATGCCGATCAGCTTTGCATATTTACCTGCCGCAGCCCGGAGCGCGCGCGCCACCTTGCCTGTCGCGTGCTGGCGGAAATCATAGCTGGGCATCACGATCAGATAGTCTGCGCCATCGTCCTGGGTCAGCCCCGCCTCGGGCATCACCGGCAATCCGCTGGAAGAGGTGACCTGCGCACCCGTCATGCTGAGAAAACGCCACGTATACAGCCTTTCCCCGGCCAGATCATTCGCCGCGCGCAAGGGTTCGATCGTATTGGCCAGGCAATGGTTCGAGAACCTGTCGAACAGCAGGACATCGACTCGCCGAATTATTTTCGCCTCCTGCCATTTCTGCATGAAAATAAACCTACTTTGCATGATCTTGCTTGCCGAGCCGTTACATAGTCAGGGGGCATCGGCAAGGGAGAAGGCCATGGATTTCGCATTGACTCAGGAACAGGACATGATCGTGAAAACGGTCCGGGACTTTGTTGAAAACGAAATCTACCCGCATGAACAGCTGGTCGAGCGCAGCGGAACGGTCCCGCGCGAAGTTGCCGAGTCTTTAAAGCAAAAGGTTCGCGACCTGGGCTTTTACGCCTGCAACTTTCCTGAAGAGGTCGGAGGCGCAGGGCTTTCCCATGTCGATATCACCTTGGTCGAGCGGGAACTGGGCCGAGGTTCGATGGCGCTGACGCATTTTTTCGGGCGCCCCCAGAATATCCTGATGGCTTGCGTCGGAGATCAGCGCGAACGCTACCTTTTCCCCGCCGTGCGCGGTGAGAAAATGGATGCGTTGGCCATGACCGAACCTGATGCGGGCTCTGATGTTCGTGGCATGAAATGTCAGGCGGTCCGCAGCGGTGATGACTGGATCGTCAACGGCTCAAAGCATTTCATCTCTGGCGCTGAACATGCCGATTTCTTCATCGTTTTTGTCGCCACGGGCGTCGACGATTCCCCGTACGGACCAAAAAAGCGGATCACCTGCTTTCTTGTGGACCGTGGCACTCCGGGGTTTGAGGTCCGTGACGGATATAACTCTGTCTCACATCGCGGCTACAAGAATTACACGCTTTATTTCGACAGCTGCCGCCTGCCGAAAGAGCAGGTGCTGGGTGAGGTGGATGGCGGCTTCAGGGTCATGAATGAATGGCTTTACGCCACAAGATTGACGGTCGCGGCCTTTTGTGTCGGCCGGGCGCGTCGTTGTTTTGACTATGCCCTGAACTACGCGGCCGAGCGCAGACAGTTTGGTCAGCCGATTGCGAAATTTCAGGGTGTCAGCTTTCAGATTGCCGATATGATCACCGAGATCGACGCGGCTGATTGGCTGACCCTTGCGGCGGCGTGGCGTCTGGATCAGGGGCTGCCTGCGAACCGCGAGATAGCGAGCGCCAAGCTTTATGCCTCTGAAATGCTGGCCAGGGTCACGGACAGGACGTTACAGATCTTTGGCGGCATGGGGCTGATGGACGATTTCCCCATCGAGCGTTTCTGGCGCGATGCGCGGGTCGAACGGATCTGGGACGGCACTTCCGAAATCCAGCGCCACATCATCAGCCGCGATCTTTTTCGTCCTATGGGCGCGTGATGGAACGGTTGCTCAGACCACAAAGCATCGCCGTGGTGGGCGGCGGGTCATGGTGTGCCAATATCGTCCGCGAATGCCGCAAGATCGGCTTTACGGGTCCGATCTGGCCGGTTCATCCGTCAAAAGACCAGATCGAGGGCGTCAAGGCCTACCCCAGCGTGCAAAGCTTGCCGTTCCCACCTGACGCTGCCTTTGTCGGCGTGAACCGCGAGGCAACGATCCCGGTTGTCGCCGCATTGGCACAGATGAAGGCGGGCGGGGCCGTCTGCTTTGCCGCCGGCTTTTCAGAGGCCGCCGCCGAGTTGCCGGACGGCGCTGATCTGCAACAGCGGCTGATCGCGGCGGCAGCAGAGATGCCGTTTCTGGGGCCGAACTGCTATGGTTTCATCAATGCGCTGGATGGCGCGGCGCTTTGGCCCGACCAGCACGGTGCGGTGCGGATTGATCGCGGCGTGGCGATCATCACGCAAAGCTCGAACATCGCCATCAACCTGACCATGCAGCGGCGCGGGGTTCCGGTGGGCTATGTCGTGACTGTGGGCAATCAGGCCCGGACCGGCCTGCCCGAGGTCGGCGAGGCGCTGTTGCGTGACCCGCGTGTCACTGCACTTGGCCTGCATATCGAGGGGATCGGCAACCTTACCGCTTTCGAGGCTATGGCCGCGACGGCAAGGCGGCTTGGCAAGCGGATCGTCGCCCTGAAGGTCGGTGCCTCGGAACAGGCGCGTGTGGCAACGGTGTCGCATACTGCCTCGCTGGCCGGGTCGGATGCGGCGGGGCGGGCGTTGCTTGGGCGGCTTGGTATTTCGCAGGTCAGCAGCCTGTCGGCGCTGCTTGAGACGCTGAAGATCTTTCACGTTGCTGGATCTTTGTCCGGTGCGCGGATCGCCTCGATGTCCTGTTCGGGCGGCGAGGCAAGTCTGATTGCGGATGCCGGACTGGCGGCCGGGGTCGAGTTTCCGCCCCTTGGTCCCGAACAGCGCCGGGCGCTGGGGCAGGCGCTTGGCCCCAGGGTCGCCTTGTCAAATCCGCTGGACTACAACACCTACATCTGGGGCGACAGCGACGCGTTGACCGATTGCTTTCGCGCCATGGCCGATCCAGAGCTGGCCATGTCCTGCGTGGTGTTGGATTTTCCGCGTCCGGATCGCTGTGCGACGCAGGAATGGGACCGGGTGCTGGGGGCTTTTGCGGCCAGCCGCCACGGCAGCCGGGCGCCTGATCTGCCGCTGGCCCTGATTTCAAGCATCCCCGACACCATGCCCGAAGAGGTGGCGTTGTGCTGTTTGGCGCATAATATCGTGCCACTTTGTGGCATCCCCGAGGCGATGGAGGCGATTGCGGCGGCTGCCTTGCCTTCATTGCGCAACGCCCCCGACCCTTTATGGGACCCCGGTCCCGATCCCGTCGCAGAAGAACTGCTGCCCGAGGCAGAGGCCAAGGCTCAGCTTGCCGCCCATGGTATCCGCACGCCCGTTTCCTGCCGGGTGAATGGGGCACATGAGGCGGTTTCGGTTGCTCGGGAACTGGGCTTTCCGGTCGTGCTGAAGGGTGAGGGGTTCGCGCATAAGACCGAGGCTGGCGCGGTCGCCATCAACCTGCGCTCAGCGGAGGACGTGCAAGAGGCAGCGACGCGTATCAACGCGGCCTCTTATCTGGTCGAGGAAATGGTCACCGGTGCGGTGGCCGAGCTGATTATTGGCATCACCCGCGACCGCCCGCATGGCTGGATGCTGACGCTGGGGGCAGGCGGTGTCCTGACAGAGCTGTTGCAGGACAGCGTCTCGCTGCTGCTGCCGGTCAGTGCCGAGGAGGTCGAGGGGGCACTGCATAGGCTGCGTATCTGGCCGCTGCTTGACGGTTGGCGCGGCGGGCAGGGCGCCAACATTGGTTCGATCATCGCGGCGGTGATGGCGCTGCAATCATATGTTCGCGCAACGTCCGGTCTGATCGAGGCCGAGATTAACCCACTGATCTGCCGCACGGGTGATGCCGTTGCGGTGGACGCATTGATCCGAAGGGGGAAGCAATGAGCGCAGTTCTGACCGAAATCCGTGGCCATATCCTTGAGGTCACGCTGGCAAGGCCCAAGGCGAATGCCATCGACCTTGCGACCAGCCGCGAGATGGGCCGTGTCTTTGCCGGGTTTCGCGACAACCCCGATCTGCGCGTCGCGATCCTGACAGCGGCCGGTGAGAAATTCTTTTCCGCCGGCTGGGACCTGAAAGCCGCCGCCGCCGGGGACCCGGTTGACGGAGATTACGGGGTCGGCGGTTTTGGCGGGTTGCAAGAGCTGCGTGGCCTGAACAAGCCGGTCATCATCGCCGTAAACGGGATCTGCTGCGGCGGTGGGCTTGAGCTTGCTTTGTCAGGGGACATCATCATTGCTGCCGGACACGCGACCTTTGCCTTGCCTGAAATCCGCTCGGGGACGGTCGCGGATGCGGCGTCGATCAAGCTGCCCAAGCGCATTCCCTATCATATCGCGATGGAGCTTTTGCTGACCGGACGATGGTTTGACGCGAAAGAGGCGCTTGGCTGGGGCCTGATCAACCGTATCACCCGCGCCGAAGATCTGATGGCCGAGGCGCGCAGGCTTGCCGATGAGCTGGCCTCTGGGCCTCCGCTGGTCTTTGCCGCGATCAAGGAGATTGTTCGCGAGGCCGAGAACATGAAGTTTCAGGACGCGATGAACCGGATCACCAGGAGCCAGTTTGAAACAGTCGAGCGGCTTTACAGTTCTGAAGATCAGTTCGAAGGGGCGCGCGCCTTTGCCGAGAAACGGGATCCGGTCTGGAAAGGGCGCTAAGGTGTACCGGGCACCGGCCAGTGTTCCCCAGTGGTCAGGCGCGCGTTCCTCCCGCTGACACATTGTGTGGGCTTGGCCCAACCCTGCCTACCGGGGTTTCTTGCAAACAGGCGCGGCGGCACAGCCCATATGGCGTTCCATGGCTTTGGGGTCAGTGACCAGACAGGGCGTCGGAACCGCCCCGCGATCGCATGTGCTGGTGCCGACGGTGCCGGGGACGGGTAGATATCCGGGCAGCAGGTGGCCCGCTGCGCTTGCGCAAGGCATCCATCGCTGGCTGACTTCTGACCGGCAGGCGCTGCTTTTCTCGGGCGGGGCGACGGCCAGGGCGGCCCTGGCCCATACAGGCATTTCCGCGTTGCAGCTTGCGGGGGAATGTCTGCCGGGGTTGCCTCTGGCCAATATGGAGGAAATCAGCATTATCGTTATATCTGGCGGTTTCGGCGAAGCGGATACCCGCGTCACGCTGCCAGAGATCTTTCAAGGGCGAAACCGAATGGCGGAACCGGGAAAAAGGGCAAGGAGATCGCTGAGCGAGATCGTGTTCGAACGTATGGAACGGGCGATCAAATCAGGCTCCTACCACCCTGACGAACGACTGCCGACCGAACATGACCTTGCAGCCGATTCGAGGTCTCTCGCCCAGTTGTCCGCGATGCGCTGCGAAAGCTGCGCGAGCGCGGGCTGATCTATTCGCGTCAGGGCACGGGTAGTTTCGTGCGCACCATCGGGCTGAAGCAGCCGTTGGGCTTTGGGCCGCTTGAGAATGTCTCGGATCTGCTCAGCTGCTATGAATTCCGCCTGACGCTGGAACCCGCGGCTGCCGCCTGTGCGGCCGAGCGTCGTGATCTGGCGGCGCTGGAGCGCATCGACGTGGCCCTTGGCCTGATGCGTGATGTGACCAACCGCCAACACCATCGCGAGGATGCTGATTTTCAGTTCCATCTTGCGATCGCGATTGCCTCCGAGAACACCTATTTCTCGATCGCGATGGAGGCGCTCAGGGATCATATCGCCGTCGGCATGCGCTTTCACGGCGCCACTGTCGTGCGTGAGGTCCGGGGGCTGGCGCAGGTGTTCAAGGAACATGCGGCGATCTCAGATGCGATACGCACGGGCGATTCA
Organism: Paracoccus sp. TRP; assembly: GCF_000185925.1. Lineage (NCBI taxonomy): Bacteria > Pseudomonadati > Pseudomonadota > Alphaproteobacteria > Rhodobacterales > Paracoccaceae > Paracoccus > Paracoccus sp. TRP. The sequence goes on from NZ_AEPN01000007.1 coordinate 91,489, forward strand.
GTCCTCGCACATGACCTGATGCAAACTCATCTTGAGCATTCGCGCGACGGGTTGTTTACAAAGCGCAGGCCGGTCATTGTTGCAGGGAATGGCGATCTGCCCGTGAGCTTGCACGAACAAGGCCCTGATTTGCAGCAGGCTGCGGCTGGTCAGGCGCCAATCTGCGGGGTCAGCACGCGGCGGATCTCTTGCCCGTCGCGGCCGGGGGGCTGACCGAACAGGCGGCGATATTCCCGGCTGAACTGCGAGGGACTTTCATAGCCAATCGCATAACCGATCCGCGCCACATCTGCGTCGCCCGACAAAAGCAGACGTCGCGCCTCTTGCAGGCGCAGCTGCTTTTGATACTGCACTGGCGTCATCGTTGTCACCGCCTTGAAATGGCGGTGAAAGGTTGCGGGACTCATCCCCGCCACATCGGCCAGTTTGCGGATGCTTAACTGATCGGCAAAGCTGTCGCGTATACAGGCGATGGCCCGGGCGATCCGCGCCATTGGACTGCCGGCAAGCCCGACCTGGCGCAGCGCCCGCCCCATCGGCCCATTCAGCAGCAGCCAGGTAATCTCGCGCTGGATCAGCGGCGACAGGATCGGCAGGTTGCGCGGCCGGTCGCACAGAGCAAGCAACCGGCACAGCGGGTCGATCAGCGCGGGTTCCAGCGCATGTACCGCCAAAGCGATGGGGGCGGCAGCGGTGTCTTTGCCCGGCCCCAGTGCCAGCAGCAGATCAGAGATCGTCGCAGGGTCAAGCGCCAGGCTGAAAGCCAGATAGGGGCGGTCGGGGGATGCGCCGGTGATCTCGGCCCGGATCGGGACCTCCATTGATGCGATCAGGCACTTCCCGGCATCATAGCGATAGGCGTGCTCGCCCAGCATGCTGGTCTTCGAGCCCTGGACCACCACGCAAAGCGAGGGGCGATAGACGGCGTGGATCGGCCCGGTCGGTGTGGTGACCGAGGTCAGAACCAGCCCGTCAATGGGGGTTTCGCGACCATTGGCCCGAAACTGGCGGGCGATCAGATCCCTGAGCGGGGCGAGGGCGTCGTTTTCCATGATCTTTAATCTAGAGCCTGCGCGCGGGATCGGCAGCTGGAAATATGCTCCGCTGAGAGGATCGTGCAAGGATTTGCGAGGATCGGCGTGCAGTTCCGCGGCCTGCCGGGTCTATCTTGGCCCTGATCCGGTGCCTTCTGGCCCCGGAACACCATCCGATATGAAGGAACACCCCATGCGCTACCGTACCCTTGGCCCAAGCGGCCTGCTGGTTTCTGAACTATGCCTCGGCACCATGACCTTTGGTGGCTCCGAGGGGATGTGGGGTCAGATCGGCCAGTTGCGTCAGGACGAGGCCGACCTATTGGTCAGGGCGGCACTGGACGCCGGCATCAACTTTATCGACACCGCCAATGTTTATGCAGGCGGGGAAAGCGAACGCATCCTTGGCCAAGCCATTCGCAACCTTGGCATCCCCCGGGATGATGTGGTGATTGCGACCAAGGTGCTGGGCCCGATGGGCGAGGGGCCGAACGCCCGCGGGGCATCGCGCGCCCATATCATGGCGCAGGCCAGGGCAAGCCTGAAGCGGCTTGAGACGGATCATATCGACCTTTACCAGATCCACGGCTTTGACCCGCTGACCCCGATGACCGAGACGCTTGAGGCGCTTGATACGCTCGTCCGGCAGGGGCATGTGCGCTATATCGGGCTGTCGAACTGGGCGGCATGGCAGGTGGTCAGGGCAGTCGGGATCACCGAGGCACGCAAGCTTGCCCCGATCCTGTCGCTGCAGGCTTATTACACCCTCGTTGGCCGCGATCTGGAACGCGAGATCGTGCCGATGCTGAAAACAGAAGGCATCGGCCTGATGGTCTGGAGCCCGCTTGCAGGCGGTTTTCTGTCGGGCAAATACAGCGGCGGCAGTGCTGCGGATCAGGGGCGCCGGGCCACTTTTGACTTCCCGCCCGTCGACCTTGAGCGTGGCGATGCCGCTATCGCTGTCATGCGCGAGATCGCCTTGGCCAAGGGCTGCACGGTGGCGCAGGTGGCGCTGGCATGGCTGCTGCATCAGCCGGTTGTGACCAGCGTCATCGTGGGAGCCAAGCGGATCGAGCAATTGCAGGACAATATCCGCTCGACCGAGGTCAGTCTGTCGGCCGAGGATCTGGCGGCGCTGGATGCGGTGACCAAACTGCCCGCCGAATATCCGGGCTGGATGCTGGAGCGTCAGGCCGAATACCGCGCGCCGCATGCCGGGCAAAAGGGCTGAGCCTTGGTTTTCAGGCTGGATGAACACCGGGCCCCGCAGGATCGCGGGGCCCGGCTTTTCTTATGCGGTCAGCAGAGTTGGACCCGATTTGCCGGCGAGATACTGCCGCAGCACCACTGCGGCAAGGATCGCCGCCCCGATCAGGGTCGAGATCAGCTCGGGCGCAATCATCATAAGCGCGGCGATGGGCAGAAGGATCCGCTCGAACAACAGCAGCGGGCCCATGAGCCAGTTGGTGATCGCTGCCGACAGCGCCACGATGCCCAGTACCGCGCCAGCAAAGGCCAGCAGAAAGTCGGGCAAGGTAAAGGCCTGTGTAACAATCAGCAGCGAGGGCGAGAAGACAAAGACGAAGGGCACAAGTGCCTTGCCCATCGACAGCCGGAAAGCCGTGTTCCCGGCCTTGAAGCCGTTGGCCCCCGCGATCCCGGCGCCCGCATAGGCGGCAAGCGCGACAGGTGGCGTCACATCCGCAAGCACACCGAAGTAGAAGACAAAGAAATGTGCAACCAGCGGCTCGACATTCATCATTCCCAGCACCGGCGCGGCGACAGCAACCATGATGATGTAGTTCGCTGTTGTCGGCACGCCGCAGCCCATCAGCACACAGACGATTGCGGTCATCACCAGGGTGAAAAGCAGCGTCAGCGTCTGGATGCTGAACAGCTCGAACGGCAGGAAGGTCAGAAAATCGTGAGACGAGGCCGCCCAGTTCTGTGCCACGCTCGTCACCATGAAGGCGATCTTGAAGCCGACTCCGGTCAGGGTGACGATCCCGATCACCACGCCGACCAGTGCGGCGGCGGCGGTGACGGCCAGCGATTGACGTGCACCGGCGACAAAGCCTTCATAGATGCCGGCGGCGGTTTCCTTGATGCCTTCGACCGCGCCTGCGGCCATGATCCGCTGGATCAGATAGACGATCATACAGGCAGTGATCGCCCAGAAGGCCGACAGAAAGGGCGTGCGACCCGACATCAGCATCCACACCAGCAGGATCAGCGGGAATACCGACAGCCAGCCTTCGCGCAGGACTTTCCAGGCTTTGGGCAGTTCCTCCTGGCGCAGGCCACGAATGCCCAGACGTTTGGCCTCAAGGTGGACCTGAACCAGCACGCCAAAGAAATGCATAAAGGCCGGGACGATCGCCGCGATCAGGATGGTGCGCAGCGGAATGCCCAGATATTCGACCATCAGGAAGGCCACTGCGCCCATGACCGGCGGTGTGATTTGCCCCCCGGTCGAGGATGCCGCCTCGACGGCCGCAGCGAAGTGGCGCTTGAAGCCGATTTTGATCATCGCCGGGATGGTCAGCGCGCCGGTCGTCACGGTATTGGCGATCGACGAACCCGAGATCGTCCCGAGCATGGCCGAAGAAATAACCGAGACCTTGGCCGGCCCGCCTGCAAACCGTCCGGCCAGTGCGGTCGCAAGGTCGATGAACAACTGTCCCAGCCCGATCTTTTGCGCCATCACCCCGAACAGGACGAAGTGGAACACATAGGTCGCGATGACGCCAAGCGCGGTGCCATAGATCCCTTGCGAGGTCAGGTAAAGGTGGTTGACGATGGTCGACCAGTCCGCCCCAGGATGGACCAGAATCCCCGGCATCGACTTGCCGAAATAAGCATAGGCGATGAACAGCGCCGCGATCACCGGCAAGGGCCAGCCCATCGAACGGCGGACTGCCTCCATCAACACGACAAGCAGCAGCGTGCCCATGGCGATGTCGATGGGCAGCGGGTTGCCGACACGGAACTGCAGCTGCGAATAGATCCACGGCACGTAAAAGGCGCTGATCGCGCCGCCGATGGCCAGTGCCCAGTCATAGACCGGCACGCCAAGGATGGCGAAACCGTCGGTCTTGTGGCGGTTGCGCGCCAGTGCCGAAAAGCTGAGAAAGATGATGAACAGCGACACGCCCATATGCAGCCCGCGATGGGTGGTCGCGCGCGGGATGCCAAAGCCGGCTGTATAGAAGTGGTAAACCGAAAGCAGGAACAGGATGATCCCTGACAGGATGGCGACCGGACGCGTCACTGTGCGGAAGCGCGCCTCGGGATCGTACTCTTCCTCAAGCGCGCGTAGCTCGTCGTCGGAAAGTGTGCGTGTGGTTTCGGTCATGCGGTGTTTCTGCCGTTCGGTTCAGGTCCAAAGGACGCGGACCGGGAACCGGTCGCGTCCTTGACGAGTTTCTGGCGGGGCAAGCTTACTGCAGCTTGCCAGCTTCCTTGTAGAAACGCTCGGCACCCGGGTGGAAGGGGATACCGGCGCCCTGGGTGGCGCTGTCCAGGGTGATCAGCTTGCCCTTGGCGTGGCCAGCGGCAAACAGTTTCTGGGTGTTTTCGTTGTAAAGCGCCTTGGTGATGCCATAGATCAGCTCTTCGGGCTGGTCGGCGTTGGTGACCAGCTGCGCCCCGACCGAAAGCGTGGTGACATCGGCCGCCTGGCCTTCATAAGTGCCGGCCGGCACCGTGTCGGTGGCAAAGAAGGTATAGGTGCTGAGCAGCTTTTCGACCTCGGGGCCGGTGATCGGAACCAGCGTCACCTCATGCTGGCTGGCCAGCTCGGCGATCGCGCCCGCCGGGTAGCCGCCAACAAAGAAGAAGGCATCCATCGCGCCGTCGCGCATCCGGTCAGCGGCCTGATCAGGCTTGAGGTATTCCGGCTTAACATCGGCCTCGGACAGGCCAAAGGCCTCCAGGATGATCTTGGCATCGACCAGCGTGCCCGAGCCGGGCTCGTCCAGCGAAACGCGCTTGCCCTTCAGGTCGGCGACCGAAGCGATACCCGCATCGGCACGCGCGACAAGGTGGATGCTTTCGGGATAGAGGTTGGCGATCAGGCGCAGCTTTTCGACGGCCGGCTGGCCTTCCCAAAGGCCGGTGCCGGTCTGGGCCCAGTAGGCGACGTCGGATTGGCTGAAGCCCGCCTCCATCGCGCCGCCGTTGATGGCGTTCACATTGCCCACCGATCCGTTCGAGGCCACGGCGGTTGCAACCAGACCCGGCACACCGCAGGAGCCGCCGTCTTCGCAGGCGCGTGAGCCGGGCGGGCTGGAGATCGCGTTCGCGATCAGGCCGCCGATCGGGTAATAGGTGCCGGCGGTGCCGCCCGTGCCGATACGGAAGAACGACATTTCCTGTGCCATAGCGGCCTGACCAAAGGAGGCTGCGGCGATGGCTACGGCCGCGAACAATGTCTTGAGCTTCATGTCGAGATCCCTGTTTTCCAGACTGTTCTGAACAAGCTAGTCCACAGTCACGTGAAGTGACAACCATTCATGCCGGGCAGATCGGAAATGGCGTGACGTTCCAACGGGTGGTTTTAGCGGGCGCGCGTGCTGACAGACCGTCGCGGCAGCAGGATTTTCAGTTGCAACCACCGCTGGTTAGCAGGGACGCCCGAGGTGGCCCGGGCACGACAACAAGACCTCGAAACCGGGCGGCTTGTTTGGGGCGCTGTTCGACGGGAAAGTGGTGGAATCTCCCATTGGTTGTCTTGACCGTGGGGTTTTATTTCGCAGAAGTGCTGATTCGAGGTTGATCCGGTCAGATCTCTGTCGAATGGCGGGAGTGGGGGAGGCAGCTGTCCTGCCGTCCTTAGCCCGGCCGACGCCGTTCACGAGGCGAGCGGTGCATCGTCGGCCTGAAAGACGAAGGCCTCAAGTGCCTCTGGGGCGATGGGTTTGAACAGGATCTGTAGCCCTGCCCGGCCTGCTGCGCGCCGGGTCTCGGGGCTGCGGTCTGCGGTAATGATCCGGGTCGGACGGCTGCCGAAACGGCGGTGTAGTGCCTGCGCCGTCTCAACACCGCTTGGGCCTTCGCCCAGTTGTTGATCCAGCAGATAGATGTCGGGGATGACGCCCATCTCTTCGATAAGCGTTAACGCCTCCGAGCCGCTGCTGGCTTCGACCACCTCGACGCCGCGCCGTTCGAGCAATTGGGTGATGGCGCTGCGCAGGTCCTCGTCATTTTCAACCAGCAGCACGATGCGGCCCATGCCGGTCTCGGGCAAGGGCGAGGGGGCCGAGGTCTGGCTGTCGATCGAAGGCAGGTCATGGGCCACCGGCAGTTCGACTGAAAACAGGGTGCCGCGTCCGGGCACCGAATGCAGCTCAAGCCGGTGATCCAGCAGCGCGCAGGCGCGTTCGACGATGGCAAGGCCCAGCCCCATGCCCTGTGCCGCCGACGCCGTGCCCTCGACGCGGTGGAATTCGCGAAAGATCGCCTGCTGATGTTCCGGGGCGATGCCGGGGCCGGTGTCGTGGACCTCGATCCGCAGATGGTCGCCCCGACGGCGCGCACCGACCAGCACCCGGCCCGAAACCGTATAGCGGATGGCATTGCCGATCAGATTTTGCAGGATGCGCCGCAGATAGGTCGCGTCGCTTTGCACGGCCAGCCGGCATGGCATGATGCGCAGCCGCAGCCCCTTTGCCGCAGCAAGCGGGGCAAATTCGTCGGTCAGCTGCGCCAGCAGCAGCTTCATCGACAGGGGCGCGATCTCGATCTCGGTGCCGCCGGATTCCAGCCGCGACAGGTCCAGAAGCGCGCTAAGAATCCCCTCGACGCTAAGCAGCGCGTTATGCGCCTTTTCCAAAGTGCCTCGCAGGGCGCTGTCTCCGGCATCGTCGCGGGCCGAGGCAACGAACAGTTTGGCAGCCGACAGCGGCTGCAGCAGGTCATGGCTTGCCGCCGCGACAAAGCGTACCCGGGCAGAATTGGCACGTTCGGCATTGGCAAGTGCTGCGGCCAGTTCCTCGGTCCGGGCGGTCACGCGGGCCTCTAGCGTGGCCTTGGCGCGCAACATCGAATGGATCGCCAGCCGTTCGCGCGTGACATCGGTAAAGGACATGACAAAGCCGCGTTCGGGCATCTCGCGGCCATGGACGTCCAGAATGACGCCCGAGGCATGCCACAGCTCAAACGACAGCGGTGGGCGGGGCGCGCGCATCCGTACCCAGTCACGCAGCTGCGAGGCCGAGAACCCCTCGTTAAAGCGGGCCTGATAAAGCGTCCGCACCGTCAGCCGCTCAAAGCTGAGCCCGCGATGCATCAGCGCCGCCGGGATCTCCAGCAGGTCCGCCAACCGCTGGTTCCAGCCGATCAGTGCCCCATAGGCGTCAAAGATGCCGACACCCTGATTGATGTGTTCCAGGGTCGCGCGGATCATCCGCGCCTGACTGTCCAGCAGCTTGCCATGCTCGATCCGCTCGGTACGGATGATGCGGGTCACATCGGTATGCAGGACCACCGTGCCCCCGTCAGAGGTGCGCTGTTCGCTGACCTGAATCCAGCGGTCTCCGGTCAGGCCAATGTTGAAGTGCTGTGATTGGCCGTGCAGTTGCAGCCGTTGGGCGATCCAGGTGTCGGGGGTGGTCCCTTCGGGCAGCAGGACCTGACGGGAACGACCAAGATGGCGGACATAGGTCGCAAAACTGATGCCCGGCGCCAGCGCCTGATGAACCTCGGTAAGGTCGGCGCAGAAACGGCTGTTGCAAAGGACCAGCCGATCCTCGGGATCGAAAAGGGCAAAGCCTTCCTCGATGGCCTCGATTGCCTGTGACAGGTCGCGGCGGGCGCGTTCGGCAGTCGCATTGGCGGCGTTCAGCCGTTCAAGCGTTGCCTCAAGGTCGCGGGTGCGCTGGCGGACGCGCTCTTCCAGAAGGGCGGCGCGGCGGAATTCTTCGAAGGCCGCGCTGTTTTCGTCCCGGCGCTCTTCGGAATGGCGCATCAGCGCCTCGGCGATGATCAGCAGCTTTTCGAGGTTGTGCCCGGCCTCATCGTCGCGGTCGATCAGCCAGTCAGAGATGCGTCCTGCCATCAGTCCACCCCTGTAAGCCGGGTCCCGGGCGGATAGATCGCGCAGCCGGTCAGGGTGTGGTTGACGTGCAGCGGGCCAAATTGCTCACCATAGGTGGAAAAGCCCCAGACGCGATGACGGCGCAGCACATCCGATACGGCAGCGCCGCGCTGTTTGTGTTCAGCCTCGATCCGGCGCAGCACGCAGTCAAAGCCAAGGACCGCCACCGGCGGCACCGGCGCGGCAAGCTGTGACAATTTCCGGTCAAGATGCGTGGGCAGGTCATCGGGTTCGGTCAGCGCCAGCACCACGCCCGCCGCAATGGCTGAAAAGAACAGCAGATCGCCCGAGGGCAGCACCCGTTGCACCGCCCGCACATGGTAGCGGCCCCCGACCCGCACGGCGAGCGGATGCGAAGCAAAGGTCAGGTAGTCGATTAGCTCAGGATCCTTGCCAAGAATGCGGGCATATTCCTGCGCTGCCGGTTCGGCGTTGATGCGCTGCACGATGCGGGCGGCAGGATCTGCCTGTGTGACCACCATGCGCCTTTCGGTGGGGTTCAGGTGGTCCATGTTCAGCGCGCGGACCGGGCATAGTCCGCGCAGCACCGACAGGACCGCCGCATTACGCAGCGCCCGGCCGCGATGAATGACCAGCGTTTCCTGAAAGCGCAGCCCGTCGCCTGCCGATCCGCCGATCAGCGGCACACTGCCCGAGCCTGCCGCCAGCGCCGAGGCAAGATCGTCCTCGCGCAGCGACAGCCCATCGACAAGCAGCACCGCGAATTCATGGGGCAGATGCGCATGGCTGTTGGCAAGGTCATGGCGCAGCTGCAAGAAAGCCGCCGCAGCCGCGCTGCGCGACAGGTGGTCCAGATCAGTCAGCTCAAGCACTTCGGCCGTGAAAAGATCGGCAGGAAACCCCAGCGCCAGCACCGCGCCTTCGTCATAGCCAGCCTCAGAGATTTCGCCCGCGGTGGTGCAGCCGACGACATGGGTGGCAGGCAGTTGAGCGGCTGTCTCGGCGGCGATGCGCGCGATATCGGCCTGGGGTGAGACAAACAGCATGACCAGCGCAAATGGCCCTGGCCCAAGATCCCGCGCCAGTCGCCCGGTCACATCGGTATCCCGGGCCGGCGCACTGGCGCGCGCGATGCAATCCTGCGCTGCGCCCACCCCGGCCTCCCTTCCGTTCCTGCACCTGCGAGATTGAACTTAACGGTTCAGTTCTTCGCTGTCATTGCCGGTGATCTCTGATCCTGTGGTCATGGCGTTGAAGCTGATGTCTTGCGCAAACAGCACCGCCTGAGTGCGGGTCTGCACGCGCAGTTTGCGCATGATTGCGGTGACATGCGCCTTGACCGTGGTTTCGGCGATCGACAGTTCATGCGCGATCTGCTTGTTCAAAAGCCCCGCGCTGATCAGTTGCAGGATGCGGGCCTGCTGGCGGGTCAGTGAGGCAAGCCGGGCCAGCGCCTCTTCTTCCAGGCTGGGGGTGGCATTGTCGAGCGCAAGGCGGCTTGCATGCACTTCGCCCCTGGCAATGGCGTCAAAAGCCTCGCGGAATGCCTCGCGCGGGGCGTGTTTGGGCACATAGGCGCTGACGCCAGCCAGTAGCGCGCCGCGCACCACCCGCCGCTCGTCCATGGACGAAACCACGATGATGGGGCGGTCCGCCGCCGCCTGCCGCATGCGCACGACGCCTTCGAGCCCGTTCACATCGGGCAGGTGCAGGTCCAGGACGATCACATCGGGCACGGGCTCGCAGGTCATACGATCCAGCGCCTCGGCAAGGCTGCCCACAGCCTCGACCCGGGCAATGCCGACCGGGCCGGTCAGCGTCATCGACAGCGCGTCGCAAAACAGCGGGTGGTCGTCCACGATCAGCGCAGTGTTCAGCGGCCGGGGTGTCGGCGGGCAGGGCTGGGCTTGTTGCATGGTTCCGCTCATATAGCTGCCGTGACTGGCAGGTCGGTCGTGTCTGTTTCGGGCGGCGTGCCCGCGAGGTATGGCGACTGTCATCCCGGTTCCTCCAGTCGGATCAGCCAACCGCCCGAGGCGTTGACCTGGATGCCATAGCGCCCCGGCCGTTCGATCAGGAACGAGCCCGAACCGGTCCCGGCCTGATGCAGATTCTGGATCACCGCGCCCGATGCGTCCAGCAGATAGACCACCATGATTGCATCCATGCTTTCAAAGACCAGCCGCGTCGGCTTGCTGAGGTCGAACAGCGGCAAAATGCGATTGCCCGCGCCGCGATGTTCCACGACCGGTTTTCGCGCGGCCAGCCGGTCATAGCAGGCAAGTCGCTGGGCGTCGTCCCTTTCGCCCCGGCAGGCATCAAGCGCGGCTGCAAGGTCAAAGCCCAGGGCGGGTGCCGCGGCCAAAGCCGCTGACACCAGGATCACCAGTCCACGGGGCATCCCGTGCAGTTCTCCATATGCACCCCCTCCCAGATCGCATAGGGGGCGTGGTTCCCCTGCATCACCGCATTGGCAAAATCGGCATTGTAGAACTTGGTCTCCATCAGGTTCGCGCCGATGAGCTGTGCGCCGACGAATTTCGATTTTGGGGCCATGGCGGCCTCCAGCGTCGCGGCGGTCAGGTTCGCGCCTGAAAGGTCGGCGCCCGAAAGCCGGGTATAGTCCAGATTGGCCCCGGTCAGGTCGGCATCGCGCAGGATTACGCCCTGCAGCTGTCCCATCTGCAGGTTTGCCCCACGCAGGTCGGCGCCGGTCAGGTCCGCGCCTTTCAGCTCGGCCCCGAAAAGGTTTGCGCGCATCAGATTGGCGCCCCTCAGGTCGATGCCGTTAAGCTTGAGCCCGCGCAGATCGGCATGGCTCAGGTCAACGCGGGGGCAGGCTGCGCCGGGGCCGATTTCGCAGCCATTGATGACCAGCGATCCTTCGCGCGGGGCTGGCTCATCGACGATGACCGGCCATGTGCCGCCGGTCTGTCCGGAATTGGCCACATGCACGCCCGAGGCAAGGGCCAGTGCGGCAAGGATTGGCAGGCTTCTGAGCATCTTGGTTCCCTTGGATCTGGGGGTGAAGGTCCGGGCGGGACAAGGCCCGCCCGTCCGTCTGTTTCAGCCCGGCGCTACTTGGTTGCGGTCATCAGGTCGTCCGGGATCTCGAACACCCAGAACGAGCCGCCCTGGCTGACCTGAGTGGTCAGCGTAGCCATGTCGCCGCCCCACAGCGGCACCGCGCCGCCATAACCCGAGGCGATGCCCAGATATTGCTTGCCGTCCATTTCCCAGGTGATCGGGGACGAGACGATGCCCGAGCCGGTATTGAACTTCCACAGCTCTTCGCCGGTCTCAGAGTGGAAGGCTTTCACAAAACCGTCCGAGGTGCCGGTAAAGACCAGATCGCCTGCTGTGGCCAGCGTGCCGGCCCAAAGCGGGAATTCCTCTTTATGCTCCCACTTCTTTTCGCCGGTGGCCGGGTCAAAGGCGCGCAGCGTGCCGATATGGTCTTCGTAAAGCCGCTTGATGCGGAAGCCCTGACCCAGATAGGCGGCACCGGCCTGATAGGTGACGTTCTCGGTCCAGTAATCCTCGGTCCAGTGGTTGGCCGGGACGTAGAACAGGCCGGTCTTGGGGCTGTAAGACATCGGGTTCCAGTTCTTGCCGCCAAGGAAGGGAGGCGAGACCTCGATGCTTGCGCCCTTGGTTTCACCCTCGGCGGGCAGGGGCGGGCGCTGGCCCTCGACCTCGATCGGGCGGCCGGTCTCAAGGTCGATGCCCTTGGCCCAGGTGATGCCGTCGACAAAGGGGAAGGCGTTCAGCAGCGCCGTCGGCCGGTTGATCTCGCCGCCCCGTTTGGACAGGGCGTCGATGTCGGTGACATAGAAGAAGCCGTTGCGGTCGGCATGGGCCCCGGCGCGATGGACGTTGCCATCCTTGTCCTTGTAGTCGAACAGGATGATCTCGTTGTTGCCCGAGAAATCCCAGGCGTCATTCGGGGTGTGCTGGTAAAAGCCGATCAGCTCGCCGTTCGTCGGATCGACGTAAGCCTGTCCCGAGGTATAGAGACTGTCGCCCGGCGTGCGCGCCCAGGTGTTCCACGGCGCGGGGTTGCCGGCACCGACGATGATGGTGTTCGTTTCGGGATCATAGCTTGCCGATTGCCAGGGCGCACCGCCGCCGTGGCTCCATGCTTCGACCTTGCTTCCGTCGGGATTGTTGGGCCAGCTTGGCGCGGCAGGATCGCCGGTGACCGTGCCTTCGGCCCCGGCCAGCGTACCCTTGTGCCCTTCGACAAAGGGCCGCATCCAGATTTCCTCGCCCGTGTCGACATCGCGGGCATAAAGCTTGCCCACCACGCCGAATTCGTCGCCCGAGCTGCCATGGATCAGCATGACGCGCCCGGTCTCTTTATCCTTCACGATGGTCGGAGCGCCGGTCATCGTATAGCCGATCTTGTGGTCCTCGAACTTCTGACGCCAGACCACTTTCCCGGTGTCCTTGTTCAGCGCGTAGATGCTGGCGTCCAGCGTGCCAAAGAACACCTTGTCGCCATAGATCGCCGCGCCGCGGTTGATCACGTCGCAGCAGGGGCGGATATCTTCGGGCAGGCGGGCCTCGAATTTCCACAGCCGTTTGCCGGTCCTGGCGTCCAGCGCCCACATCCGGGAATATGAGCCGGTGACATAGATCACCCCGTCATGGACCAGCGCCTGAGTTTCCTGCCCGCGCTGCTTTTCATCCCCAAAGGAAAAAGACCATGCCGGGCGCAGGTGCTTGACCGTTTCGGTGCTGATCTGGTCAAGCGACGAAAAACGCTGCGCCTTGACCCCCATCCCGTACATCAGGACGTCATCGGTGGTTTCGGCATCGTTCAGGATGTCCTCCCACGTGACGGGGCTGGTTTCGGCCTGCGCCAGCGCCACTGCGCAGGTCAGGGCCAGGACGCTGGCCGAGGTCAGTTTCAAAAAGCGATTCATGCAGTCTCCTCCTACACATGAACGACGGGGTTGCCCGCGTCGGGTGCCTTGTCCGTCCAAGCTTCAGGCGCTGCCGATGACCGGCAGAGCCCCGGTTTCAAGGTCGCCAAAGCGACGCACGACCGAGCGCAGGTATTCTTCGGGATTGGCTCCCAGCCCGGCGAATTCGGGGGCAGGGCCGGCAGCCATCGTTTCAACCGGCGTCAGGCCCAGTTCGGCAGCCATCCGCAGTCGTTCGCGCGTGACCTGTAAATAGGCGCGGGTCTGCGTGATCCCTTCGCCTGTGCGGTGATAGCTGCCATGACCCGGCACCACCCCTGCGCTGCCCAGCCCCTCAAGCTGATCCAGCGACGCAAGCCAGGTCGCGAAATCCGCGTCAGGCAGGCTTGGTGCCCGGTCGAGAAACACCAGATCCCCGGCAATCAGCACACCGGTCGCCTCATCAAGGATGGCAAGGTCGGCCGAGGTGTGACCGGCAAGCGGGATCATCCGCAGCGCCCGCCCCCCGATCTGGCTTGTGCCAGGGTCGATATTGCCGGTCGCTGGCGTCGTGCGCGTGCCGGAAATCCAACTGCCAAGGATCGAATACAGCGTCTCGGCATAATCCTGGGCGTATTCGCGGCAGGTCGCGGCGGTCTCTGCCAGTGCCAGCAACGGGCGGTCGGCCAGGGCCGCGTTGCCGAACCAATGGTCAGGGTGGTGATGGGTGTTGATCGTCGCCGCCAGCCCGCCCAGCCGCTGTTCGGCAAAGGCGCGGATCTCGGTCCCCATGGCGACGGTCGAGCCGCTGTCGACGATGATCGCACCCTGATCCGTCGCGAGCAGCGCGATATTGACGATATCGCCGCCGTTTTCGCGGCTGAAGACCTCGCGCCGGCCCTCGATCATCCAGATGCCGTCCGCGACCTCAAAGGGTTGCAGGCCGTAGCTGCGCGGCTGGGCAAAGGCGCGTCGCTGCAGGACAAGCGCAGCGGATCCAGCCAGAAGGGCACGTCGGGACAACGCTGTCATGGCGTGGCCTCCACCTTGCCTTCGAAGGTGTATCCCAGATTGTCGCGGGCATGGATAATGACCGGTCCGCGCGCCAGATCGGGGGGCAACAGAAAGGTCAGCGCCGGATTTTCCTCTAACGGCTCATGCAGCTCAAGCGTGGCGATTTCCGCCCCCGAGGCATCAAGCAGCGCAAGCTCGGTCAGGTGATGGGCCGGAATGCCGTCGGCAAGGCCGGTGTCCTGCGGGTGGCGCAGCCGCATCCGCAGACGCCCGGTTTCAGGCCAGAGCCGGGCGCGCAATTCGCCAAACCCTTCTTGCCAGTCGGGGCGTTGATGCGCGGCGGCGGGGGCGCTGCAGCCGCCGCCAAGCGCGCTGACATAGGCCGCACCAACCAGCCATTCACCGGCCCCGGTCTCGGCCGAGGCGCGCAGGGCCCCACCGACCTCGTATTTCACGCCAAAGCCCAACAAGGGCAGGGCGCGTCCGGGGTGAAAGACGATGGCCTTGGGAAAGGGGCTGTAGTCGATGGTGACGACGATGCGCCGGATTGGCTGGGTGACGGCGGTTGCGTCGATCAGAAAGGGGACATGGCTGGAATCCTCGGCCGCGCCCGGCGCAAGGACGGTGACGGCCGGGTCATTGCGCCAGACCGCCGGATCGCCCAGAAATTCCTGCCTGTGTGACGGCCACATGCCGCTGTCGAACGCGTCGCCCCCCACGGCCGCCGGTCCGGTTTTGCCGGTCAGCAGGGGCGGAGAGGCCGCGCCGGGCAGGATGTCCGTCAACAGCGCCATGCCCTATTTCCTCAGAACGCTCTGGATCAGCTCGGCGGCGGCAGGTGCGTGCGAAGCCCCGCCGCGCAGGATATGTGCCGCCTGATCCAGCACGGTCACAGTGCGCGGCGCGCCCGAGAGTGCCTCAAAGCCGCTGCCGGCGGTCTCCAACTCCTGGGCAAGCGCGGCGATCTGATCCTCGCCCGTATCCGGGGGCAGCGCTTTGACCTTGTCGTACAGCGCAGCGATCTCGGTGCTTTTCCCGGCTATCGCATCGGCATCGGGGCGGGTCTCGATATAGGTACGGATCGCCCAGATCGCTTGCTGGTTCAGGATGCCTTCGAAAGGCGGCATCTTGACCGCGCCATTCTGTTCATAGCCGTGCAGGATGCGGTCCAAAAACCACTCATCACCATATTCACTGGCCTCAAGAAAGCGCAGGTCCGGCGCAAGCCCGCCCGAAATCGCCTCCAGCCCGTGGCAGCGGGCGCAGTTGCTGTTAAATCCTTTGGCACCGATTTCTACAGCCTTGAACAGGACCTCTCCTTCGGCTTCGCGCCAAGGGTTTTGGGTCGCCATCTCGGCCGGCAATTCGGGCAGACCAGTGGTGTCGACTGCCTGCGGGGCGGTGTCACCATGGCCTAGCGCCATCGGCGCCCAGAATGCGAGTGATAGGGCAAGAGGAAATATCTTGCTTATCCTGCTGGTCATGTTCCAAAGTCCTTCGCGCATATCCGGTGTGTGCTCTGTCCTGGTCAAATTTCCTTGAGATCGAGAGAGGGTAAATTGTGCCATGGTCGTATTGCACATGCCGCGCAGGGGCCGGACCCTGCCGTTTCGCCCCAGAATCGGGGCATTTCTCCTGCTTCTGGCGGGGCTTTTTCCTTTGGTCGCTTTGGCTGAGCCAAAGGCGCTGTTCGGTAGTGACGGCTACCGGATCGACAGTTATCGCGCCCCCGTGCCTGATACAGCGCCCGGTGCGCGGACGCTGGATATTGCCGAGGTTCAGGCGCTGGTCGCCAGGGGCTGGACGCCCGTCGATGTCATGGGTGCGCGCATCTTTGAGATCGGCGATGACGGAGAATGGATCATGCCCGAGCGGCATCTTTCGCTGCCCGGTGCGCACTGGCTTCCGGTGGTCGGATGGGGCCAGCTGGAGCCATGGCAGAGCGATTATCTGGACGCGAGCCTGCAGCGCATTACGGGCGGCAATCGCGAAGCGGGGCTGATCCTGTTCTGCAAGCTGGATTGCTGGCTCAGCTGGAATGCGACCAAACGGATTGCGGCGCTGGGCTATACCAATCTGGGCTGGTTTTCGGGCGGGGTGGATGCCTGGGCGGATGCCGGGCTGCCACTTGTCGAAACGCGGCCCGAACCATATCGGCGCGAATAACGTCAGGTTGGAGTTGCCCGGGCGCTGGATATGGGTTTGCCCCAGCCATCCTGATGCTGTGCAGCAGTCGGGTCAGGGTCAGTCAAGTCTCGGCAAACCAGATTGTCCGGCCAGCAGTTTTGACGCTGGAGCTTGTTTATCTCTGGTCGCCGGTAACGCGGGCCGGCCCCGTACTCGCCACTGTCTACAACGGTGCAATAACGTCTTGTCGGGCGCTGGGTTTCCGTCTTCACGGCGGGTTTACCGCTTGTGAAACAGAGGTGGGCTTTGGCTTATTTCCCAAGGGGTTTTCCCAAGGGGCGGATAAATGTGCAAATAAATGATATTAATTACATATTCTGGCATCAGATATCTGGAAGTAACGGGCTACAGGTGGGTCCGTGTGACAGCCAGTACTGTGATCAGCTGAGCAGTCAGAGCTGCAACAGGGGATCTCATGGCCAGAATCGAAAAAGGGGCTGTCCAAAGTCAGCGACGGCGCCGCTTCCTTACGTCACCTCGGCGCCGTCTGGAGGCATTATCGACACAGAGATCTTGCTTCGGCCGGAGGAATCTTTTCGGCATGGGCAAAGATATCGGGCTCGACCCGGCCGGGGCTGATCCAGATCACCCGCACGCGGCGGCGCCCGAAGTGCCTGTCAGCAATGCTGTCTTGTAGTCCGAAAATGCCATTGTCGTCTTTCTTTCATTGGGGTTCAGGGGCCCGGAATGTGGCGGGTCAGGGGCGCAATGGTCACACCGCCCGTGGAGATGCCTTCACGCAGGCGCCGGGCCAGTCCGACCGCGCCCGATGTGTCCGGGTGGATCAGAATCGACTGCTCTGGCATCGGGATGACGGTACCCCGGACCGTTTCGACCTGGCCGTCGCGAACGACGCGCATGACACGGGCCACTACCTGCGCGAGGTCGTGGATCGCCGCCTCCGGCTGGCTGCACGGGGCAAGCTGGCCATTTTCAAGATATCCCCGATCAGCCAGAAACAGCCGGATCACATTGCCGCTGCGTGCCAGCGCGGCCTTTTCCAGCGCACTGCCGGGCAGGACGGGGAATGAGATTTCGGGGTCAGATCCATTGTTGCCCGCGTCGAGGTCTCTGCGACGGCAGGGTTGCCAAGCCATGTGGGCGAGACACGGACATGTCGATGCAAAGTCTTGGCCGGCGCATTATTCCTCCCGCCTGGTCAAAGAAAGCCGGCGCCACGACGGCGCCGGCCCGGATCTGTCACGCGGTCGCCTAGAAGGTGCCGCGAATGCCGATACCGACCATGCGGGGCGAGGTCATGCTGGCCTGAGTAAAAACCGTATTGCCACGTGCCGCTTCGAGCAAGGTGGGTGTGCGTTCGTCAAAGAGGTTGTTGACATAGCCGTAAAGCTCGACCTTGTCGTTGATCCGCCAGCTCGCGTTCAGATCGACAAGGGTATAGCCATCAACCTCGAATGCCGGAGTATTGGCGGTGTTCGAGTAATAGCCGTCGACATAGCGTAGCTGTCCGCCAAGGTTCAGCCGGTCGGTCGCGTCCCAGCTTGCGCCGAGGGTCAGCATCCTGCCGGGCGCACGGGCGAATTCATTACCCTCATAGGCGGGAATCTGATCGAAACGCTCAAACTCGGTATGCAGCAAGCCAAGGCTGCCGCGCAGGGTCAGCGCATCGGTTGCGCGCCAGTCTGCACCCAGTTCCAGCCCATAGGCGCGGGCGTCCTGTGCGTTGACCGTTTGCAGATAGGTCACGCCATCGACCAGATGGGCGATGTTGTGCTGGGCGTTGCTGTAATCCATGTAGAAGAGGTTGCCGGTCAGCATCAGCCGCCCCTCCATCAACTCGGCGCGGGTAAAGAGCTCATAGTTCCAGACGGTCTCGGCGTCGAATTTGGTCCATTCTTTCGAATAGCCAAAGTCCAGCGATACGCCGCCGGGGTTGTAGCCCTTGCTGATCAGCGCGCCGACGTTCCAGTCTGGTGTGACCTCATAGGTCAGCGACAGCTTGGGCAGGAAAACGTCGAAAGTTTCATCGTAATCTACGTCGCTTTTGGCAAATAGCGGCGAGACGTCGCCCTGACGGCGGATATGGTCGCGCTGGTAGCGCAGCCCCGCCGACAGCGTCCAGCGTTCGTCCAGCCGCCAGTTCAGTTCACCATAAAGGCCAAGGTTGGATTTCTTGTCGCGGAAGGTCGAGATGCCCCCTTGGTTCAGCCACTCGTCCTGATCGGTGAAAGCGACATAGACACCTGCGACGCCGCTGACCTTATCTTCGGGCATACCGAAGGTCAGCTTGCTTTCGTTTGAGTAATTGTCCTGTGAGACATTGGCGTCCCCCATGGTCGGGGTGCCGACGCGGCGTTCGACATCCGAGGTCGAATATTGCGTCTTGCTGCTGACGCTGATCCCGTTGCCCAGGTCGTAATCGACATCAAGGATTGCCGTGTCAGTGGTCTGATCCCAGCCTGGCATCCAGGTGGTGATGGATTGCAGCTTGTCATAGGGCTCGGCCGCGCCCTCGGCGCTGGGGCGCTTCATCCGGCTGTGACTGTAGGTCAGCCTGGCCGACAGGCCCGGCAGGTCGGCCGGTTGCCACAGCAGCTTTAACCGCGCATTCGCGTTCAGGAAGTCCTGCCCGATGTCGTTTTGGATGAAGTTCGAGCCGACATAGTCGATGAAAGTGTCGCGTGCCGAATAATCCAGCGAGATACGGGCGGCCAACTCTTCGCTCAGCGGACCTGACCACATGAACGAGGCCGCACGTTGATTGTAGTCGCCGCCCTCCAGCCGATAGGCGCCCTCGGGGGTAAAGCTTGGGTTCTTGGTGTTGACGATGATCGCCCCGGCGATGGCGTTGGCGCCTTGCGAGGTGGTCTGCGGCCCCCGGAACACCTCGACACTATCCACATCCCAGGTCGAGGTCGCGCCAAAATACAGTTCATTATAGCTTAGGTAATGGCCGTCCAGGTTGATCGTCGCCCGCGGCACCGATCCGGCAAAGAATGCATTTGCCCCGGTATGCGGTCCCTGCGCGTCCTGTCCGCGAATGACCGGCGTGCTGACATTGTCGGTATAGATCACGTTGGGTGTGCCGGCGATCACACTGCGAATCTCGGTCTTGCCGGCCTTTTCCTTTTCGATCTCACCCGAGGTCACCACCGAGACTGAGCTTGCGGTCTCTTTCAGGTCGCGAGTGATGTTGTCGCCGGTGATGACGATGGTGTCGAGCGTGATGGTGTCGGAAGGCGCCTCCTGCGCGCAAAGGGGTGCTGCGGCAATAAGCGTGACCAGACTGACTGTTTGCGTCAGCTGGCGGTGGCGATATCTGTGGGACATTGGTTCCTCGGCTGGTCGCGTTGTGCTGGCTGGCGCGGGGAACTCGCTGGCATTTCCTGTTCCACATTGCGCAATGCGTTCTGCATGTCAATCGGCCATATGCCGGGCACTTTGCTAATGGCTGCTCGGCGCGCTAGTGTTGCGCGGCTGTCACGTGCCTGTCATGGGTACCAGCCGCGAGCACAGGAGAAACATCCGATGGTGGAGTTCGAGCCTTTCCTTGATAAGGATGCGAAGCTCTCGCGGCAGAAACGGTCGGGGACGATCCAGTCGATCTCGGTTGCGATGCGGTTTCTCAACATTCTTGCCGGGGCCGAACGGTCGCTTGCCCTGACCGAGATCGCCCAGCTGTCGCGCACCAGCCGTTCGACCGCGCATCGCTATATGCAAAGCCTCGTTAAAGAAGGGCTGGCGGTGCAGGATCCGGTCTCCAGCCGCTATGACCTTGGCCCGGCCTCGCTAAGTCTTGGCGTTGCCGCGTTGCGCCGTATCGACGCGGTCGAGATCGCGGGCTCGCAGATGAAACAACTGACCGAGAACCATGGGCTTAGCGCCGGGGTTTGCATCTGGACCGAGCGCGGCCCGACCATCGTGCGCTGGTTTCGCAGCGCCCATTTCGCGATTACCGCGATCAGCCTTGGCGATGTGCTGCCGGTCGATAACACCGCCTGCGGGCTGGTATTCCAGGCCTTTCTGCCCCGCGCGCAGATCGAGGCGGCGCGGCGCTTGCAGCCTGTGAGTTTCCGCGGCACCCCGCCCGGCAAGGCGGTGATCAACCGTATCCGCAGCGAGGGCTGGGCCGAGCTGACGAGCCATCTTTTGTCCAATGTGACCGGGCAGGCGGCCCCGATCCTTGATGCACAGGGGGAGCTGATCTGCGTCGTCACCACGGCGGGCAATCTGGGTAAGCTTGATTCGCCCCATGCCAGTGTGGCGCTGCGTGATGCAGCGCGGCTTATCAACCGCGCCACCGGTGGGCAAAGCGCCTTTGACTGATCAGTCGCGCGGGCGCGGAATGACCATTGGCCGCCCGGTCAGCGGATCGGCCTGAACCAGCGCGGCAAGGCCAAAGACCTGCTCGATCATCGCCTCGGAGACGATGTTTTCGGGCGCGCCCTCGGCCACCACCGCGCCATCCTTCATCGCCACCAGATGCGAGGCATAGCGAAAGGCCAGGTTCAGCTCGTGCAGCACCGCGACCACGGTGCGGCCCTGCGTGTTCAGCCGGGCCAGAAGGTCCAGCAACTCGACCTGATGTACGATGTCCAGATAGGTTGTCGGTTCGTCCAGCAGCAAAATCCCGGTCTCTTGTGCCAGCACCATGGCGATCCAGACCCGCTGGCGCTGACCCCCCGAAAGTTCGGCCACCGGGCGCGCGGCGAGCGATAGTGTGCCGGTCATGTCCAGTGCGGCGCGAACGGCGGTTTCGTCCCCCGGCGACCATTGCTGCAAAAAGCCCTGATGCGGGAAACGCCCGCGCGCGACCAGTTCGGCCACTGTCAGCCCATCGGGTGCGGTCGGCGACTGGGGCAAAAGGCCCAATCGCCGCGCCACTTCGCGCGTCGGCAGGCTGAGAATCGCCTTGCCGTCCAGAACCACCTGCCCGGCATCCGGGGTCAGCAGCCGGGCCAGCGCGCGCAGCAGTGTCGACTTGCCGCAGGCATTCGGGCCGACGATGGCGGTGAATGATCCGTCCGGGATCGCCAGCGACAGATTTTCCGACACCGGCTGCGCCTGATAGCGCAGCGTGACCGCATCGGCGTGCAGGCGGTAGGACATTCCCGCGTCTCCGTTGGGGTGTTTCTTTGCGGCATGTGTATTGCATTGCGGAATATGCTCTGCAATATGGTTTCAGCCATTGCGCCAGAGACCGGTCCGGCGATCAGCCATCCCTGCTTTTCAGACCCGCGCCCGACCCCGGGCGGAAAGGATGCCATGGCCAGCCTGAACCCCGAATCCGTCGAAGACCCCGAAGGTCTGCTTGCGCAGCCAGATCACATGCGTGACATGGACCGCGTCATGCTTGAGGTGGTCGCGATCCTCTGCCCCTTTCCCTCGGTCGCGCGGGTGGTGGGTCGGATTGATGCGCATGATCCACAGGCCTGGGGTGCCGCAAATGTAGCCGTCCGCATCGAAGTCGAGACCCCCGAGGGGCAACGCCCGGTCTCGCGCATCTATACGATCCGCAGCTTTGACCCGCGTTCCGGCATGGTCGAAATCGACTTCGTGATCCATGATGACGACAGTCCTGCGATGCGTTGGCTGCGGGCTGCAGGACCCGGCACAAGGGTCCATATGATCGGCCCGCGCCAGCACCTTGTTCCCGGCTTTGCACCCGGTAAGCGCGTGGCGATTTTTGCTGATGAAACTGCGATCCCCGCCGTTTTCGCCATCCTTGATGCGTGGCCGGATGGTGTTTCCGGCAGCCTGTGGATCGAGACCTCTGATCCTGAAGCGTTCGAGGAACTGCCGCGCCTTGCGGGACTTGATTATCATTTGATCCGCCGCGCCCGTCCGGCCGGCACTACCGGCGCGCTTTTTGCTGCCGCCCGGCAGGCGATCTCTGCGCCCGGGGGCTGGACCCTTTGGGCTGCGGGCGAGCGGCAGGAGATGCGTGAGTTTCGCAACCATTTCCGTGCTCTCGGACTTGGTCGCGACGATGTACGGGTCTTCGGCTATTGGAAGCATGGCTCCAGCAGCTCAGAGATCGACCGGATCAGGCTGCGCGAATATGCCGAGATCCGTCGGCGCGGCCTGCGGCTGGAAGACCTTGATGACGCTGAACTTCCGATCTGAGGAAAACCCATGCTCATCCGTCTGGTCCCGCTGATCCTTGCGTTTGTCCTGCCCGCCGTGGCGTACGCCGAGGGCTGGCCGCGCAAGATCACCGACGCTTTGGGAGAGGTGACCATTGCCGAACCTCCGCAGCATATCGTTTCGACCTCGCCCAGCCTGACCGGCATCCTGCTGGCCATTGATGCACCGCTTGCTGCGACCGCATCGGCTTTGATTGGGCCTTTGACTGACGATAAGGGCTTTTTCCTGCAATGGGCGGCGGTGGCTGACCAGCGCGGGGTCGAGGTCCTGTATCCGAACCTTGATTTCGACATCGAGGCGCTGATGTTGCAGGAGCCGGACCTTGTCGTCGCCTCATCGACAGGGGGCGACAATATCCTGCCCTATCTTGAACAGCTCCGGGCGCAGAATGTGCCGGTGGTTGTGCTGGATTACGCAAATGACGGGTGGGAGGATCTGGCACGCACCCTTGGCCGTGCCACCGGGCATGAAAAGGATGCCGCCCGAGTGACCGGGGATTTTGCCCGACAGGCGGCCGAAACGCGGGCGGGACTGGTCTTGCCTGCGGGAGATGCCAGCATCGTTTCTTACAACTTTGCGGGCACCTATGCGGTCAGCACACCCGACAGCCCGCAGGCGCGTGTCCTTAAGGCGCTTGGCTTTTCCATTGCCGGTCTGCCGCAGGTGATGCGTGGCGAGGTTTCGCGTTCGGCAGATTTCGATTTCGTCTCGCATGAGAACCTGTCCGCCGCGATTGCCGGAGACAGCGTCTTTCTGCTGAACGGGACCGAAAGGACGGTGCAAGAGTTCATCGCCGATCCGGTGCTGGCGAACCTGCCTGCGGTGCGTGAAGGGAGGGTGTATCCGCTGGGGCCGCATTCGTTCCGGGTCGATTATTACTCGGCCCTGCAGATTATCGAGACGGTCGCGCCCTATTTTCGCAAATGAGGCCACTTGTGCATTCCTTGCCTGCCGGCAGGCAATATGCGGTGGGGCTTGCTGTGCTGACCCTATTGGCGATGGCGAGCCTTGCCATCGGCTCACGCCCCGTGCCGGTGGCGCAGGTGGTGTGGGCGTTGGTTGACCCTGATCCGGGCAATGACCTGCATCTGGTGGTGCGCGAACTACGCCTGCCACGCATGTTGCTGGCGATCTTTGCCGGGGCGGCGCTGGGACTGGCCGGGGCGGTCATGCAGGCTGTGACGCGCAACCCCCTGGCCGAGCCGGGCCTGCTGGGCGTCAATGCCGGCGCGGCCATTGCGGTGGTCCTTGGCGCCTCAGGCTTTGGGCTGACGCAGATGGCGCAATATGTCTGGTTCGGCGTTCTGGGTGCAGGGCTTGCGGGGGGCGCGGTGTTCCTGCTGGGACGCGCCCATGAAAGCGGGACCGATCCGGTCAGGCTGGTGCTGGCGGGGGCGGGGGTCTCGGTCCTGCTCGGCGCGGCGGCTAATCTGGTAATTCTGAATTCGGGGCTTGAGGTGCTGGACCTGTTTCGCAACTGGGGTTCTGGTGCGCTTGACGGACGGGGCTGGGCGGTCGCCCTGACCATGGGCGGCGCGCTGGCCTTGGGGGGCGCACTGGCATTAATTCTTGCGCCGGGGCTGAACGCCATGGCGTTGGGGCACGACGCGGGCCGGGCACTGGGGCTGCGTGCATCACGGTTCTGGGCGCTTGCCTGCGTGTCGGTAATGATCCTTGCCGGGGCGGCAACCGCTGCTGCCGGCCCAATTGGATTTGTCGGGTTGGTCGCGCCACATATCGCCCGTGCGCTTGCCGGGCCAGACAATCGCCGGGTGCTGCCGCTGTCGGCGCTTTTCGCGGCAGCGGTGCTGCTCGGGGCAGATATCATCGGCCGTGTCGTTGCCGCTCCTGCCGAGGTGGCGGCCGGGATAGTCGCGGCCATTCTTGGCGCACCGTTCTTTATCCATATCGTGCGGCGCTTTCGTGTGGCGCGGCTATGATTCTGCCCGGTGCCCGTTTGCTGCGGCTTGGCCGCCTGTCGACTTTGTGGCGACCGCGTGCCGTTGCGGTCTGTGTGGTGCTTGCATCCGCCTGCCTGGTGCTGGGGCTGCTGCTGCTTGGGACCGGCACCATGGCCTTATCCCCGATACAGGTGGTCGAGGGGCTGGCCGGCCTATCTGCCGAGCCTAAGGTTGCCCGTGTCCTGCACGGTATTCGCCTGCCTCGGGTGCTGACTGGTGCGCTGGTCGGTGCTTCGCTTGGCATGGCGGGGGCGGTGTTTCAGTCGCTGTCGCGCAATGCGCTGGGTTCCCCTGACGTGATCGGTTTCACCACCGGCGCGGCGACTGGTGCGCTTTTGCAGATTATCCTGTTCAATGCCGGGGCTTTTCAGGTTGCTTCTGCTGCGGTGGGTGCGGGACTGGCGACAGCGCTGGTGGTACTGGCTTTGTCGCGCGGTGGCCGCGGCGGCACGGGTGGTGGTTATCGGCTGATCCTGATCGGTATCGGCATTGGTGCAGTGATGACGGGCGTCAATAACCTGCTGATGGTGATGGGTAACCTTGATCGGGCTATGTCGGCTCAGATCTGGCTTGCCGGTTCGCTGAACGCGCGTGGCTGGGCGCATGTCTGGCCCGTCGCTGCAGGGCTTGCGCTGTTCGTGCCGCCATTGGTGCTGAACGCGCGCCGTCTTGCAATCATGGAGCTGGGTGATGAAATGGCCGTACAGCTTGGCGTGAATATTGCGCGCAACCGGGCGATGCTGGTCATTGCGGCGGTGGGGCTTACGGCAGTTGCGACCGCCAGCGCCGGGCCCATCGCCTTTATCGCGCTGGCTGGGCCGCAGATCGCACGACGCCTGACGCGCGTGGCGGAGGTGCCGCTGATCTCGGGCGCGCTGACCGGGGCTTGTCTGCTGATGGCGGCGGATCTTTTAAGCCAGCGCGCGCCCTTTGGGCTGATGCTGCCCATCGGCACGATGACCGGACTATGTGGTGGATTCTATCTGCTATGGGTTCTTATGCGCGAGCGCTGAGCAGAAAGGAAGGTGCGGGTGGTTTGGCGCGATCCAATGCCTGTCCCGGGCAGATTATGATGATGAATCAGATGGATGCGCAGAAGTTTTTATCAGCATCACCGCGAACAAACTTTAAATTTGACACGCGTAAATTATTTGCCTAACTTTCCCTGAACCGCCGTGGGGAGGAGCCTCGGTGGACAGTCGGGCGTGCCGACCTAACTCTCCTCGAAATGCGAGATCCTGGGAGGATTCCATGACCTTCAAGAAAGCGCTCCCGGCGCTGTTGACCACTGTTGCCCTGACCATGGGTGGCGCTGCATTCGCTGACGGCATCGGCGCCTCGCTGCTGACCCAGCAGCATCCGTTCTATATCGAGCTGGCCGATGCGATGAAGGGCGAGGCCAAGGCCAAAGGCGTGGCCCTGGAAGTCAGCATCGCTAACCAGGACCTGAACAAACAGCTTGCGGATGTCGAGGATTTTATCGTCAAGGGCGTCGATGTCATCGTGATTTCGCCCGTGGACAGCCAGGGCGTGGCGGCGGCGATTGCCAAGGCCGACGCGGCCGGCATCAAGGTCGTGACCGTGGACGTCCCCGCAGCCGAGGCCAAGGTGACCTCGCATATCGGTACCGACAACTACACCGGCGGCGTCAAAGCTGGTGAGCTGATGGCCGAGGTTCTGGGCGGCAAGGGCAAGGTTGCGATCATCGACTATCCGACCGTGCAATCGGTCGTCGCCCGGGTCGAAGGCTTTAAGAAGGCGCTCGAGTCCCACCCCGAGATCGAAATTGTCGCACAGCAAACCGGCATCACCCGCGCCGAAGCTTTGGCCGTGTCCCAGAATATGCTGCAAGCGAACCCCGAGATCACCGGAATCTTTGGTTTTGGCGATGACGCTGCGCTTGCTGCGGCGGTTGCGGTCAAATCGGCCGGGCTTGAGGATCAGGTCAGGGTCATCGGCTTTGACGGCATGGAAGAGGCCCGCAACGCCGTTGACACCAATCCGGTCATGGTCGGCGTGATCCAGCAGTTCCCGCAAGAGATGGGCAAGACTGCGATCGACACCGCCGTCGATGTCATCGCGGGCAAAGAGGTTCCGGCCGAACAGCCCATCGTGCCCGGCGTTTACACCAGGAAATAAGCCAGCAGCGCGGGGCGCGGCCTTATGGCCTTGCCCCGCGCTTTCCCCTGGAGGGCAAGAGGATGAGCGAGGCAACGCCCGTCGTGCTGTCCATGCGCGACGTCAGCAAGCGTTTCGGCCCGGTCGAGGCGCTGAAGTCCATGCGGCTTGAGGTGCGGCCCGGCCGTGTCCACACTATTCTGGGCGAGAATGGGGCCGGGAAATCGACCCTGATGAAGATTCTGGTCGGGGTGCATCCGCCCTCGGGTGGTGAGATGCGGCTGGAAGGCCGGCCCTACCAGCCTCAAAGCCCGCGCGATGCGGCGGCCCAGGGTATCGCCATCGTGTTTCAGGAACTCAGCCTGTGCAACAACCTGACCGTGGCCGAAAACATCATGGCCATGCACGAGCCCTCGCGTCTGGGTTTCATTAACGACCGCGAACTGCGGGCGCGGGCGGCCGAGCTGGTCCGCGATCTGGGGCTGCCGGTCGATGTTGACGCCAAGGTCGGCCGGCTTTCGATTGCGCAGCGCCAGCTGGTTGAAATCGCCAAGGGCCTTAGCCGTCCTGCCAAGGTTCTGATCCTCGATGAGCCGACCTCGTCCCTGTCGGATTCCGAGGCCGAGATCCTGTTTCGCATCATTGACCGTCTCAAGGCGCGGGGGACGGCGATCCTTTATATCTCGCACCGGATGGAAGAGATCATGCGCCTCTCTGATGACATTACGGTCATTCGCGATGGCGCCTATGTAGCAACGCGTCAGCGGGACGAAACCTCGATTGAAGAGCTGATCACCCTGATGGTCGGCCGCCGTATGGATGAGATCTATCCGCCGCGCCTTGCCCCTGCGCCCGGACCCGAGGTTGCGCCCGCGCTTGAGGTGCAGGGGCTGAGCGGTCCAGGCTTTCGCGAGATCAGCTTTGACGTTCGCCCCGGTGAGATTCTGGGCTTTTTCGGCCTGATCGGCTCGGGCCGGTCCGAGGTGATGAAGGCCCTGTTTGGCATGGGCGCGCATACGGGACAGGCCCTGCTTGGGGGCAAGCCTTCCCGCATCGGCTCCCCGGCCGAGGCCATTGCCGCAGGCATCGGCTTTGTCACCGAAAACCGCAAGGAAGAAGGCCTGGTCCTTGGTGCGGCGGTGCGTCCGAACATCTCGATGGCGGCCTTGCCGCAATTTGCAAGCAGCGCGGGTTTTCTGCGCTTTGGTCGTGAACGCCGCGCGGCGCTGGATGAGGTAAGGCGCCTCGCCATCCGGACCAGTTCGCTTAACACCATTGCCGGCACCTTGTCGGGTGGGAACCAGCAAAAGATCGTGCTGGCGAAATGGCTGCTGACCCGTCCGCGCGTCCTGATCCTTGATGAGCCGACCCGCGGCGTCGATGTCGGGGCGAAATTCGAAATCTATCGCATCATCCGCGAACTGGCCGCCGAAGGAACGGCGATCCTTTTGGTGTCCTCGGAACTGCCCGAGGTGCTGGGGCTCGCGGATCGCATCGCCATCATGTCCGAAGGCGCCCTTAAGGCAACGCTGGCGCGCAGCGAACTGACGCCCGAACGCGTCATGGCCCATGCAACGGGAACCCATCAATGACCCAGACGACCGATAATACACCCCGCGCGGGCAGGCAGCAGCTTGTCGTGGCGCTGCATCAATACGGCGGCATTCTTGTGTCGCTGGTGCTGCTTTGCGTGATCTTCACGCTGCTGAACGAACGTTTCATGACGGTCGCAAACCTGACCAACATCCTGCAACAGGTAGCGGTGGTCGCGATTGCGGCCTTTGGCATGACCTGGGTGATCCTGCTGGGGGAAATCGACCTTTCCATCGGCTCGATCATCGCCGTTGCGGGGATGGCTGGTGCACAGGCGCTGGCCTTTGGCGTGGGCTTTGTTCCTGCGCTGTTGTTCACACTGGCGGCCGGGGCCCTGATGGGACTGATTAACGGGGTGCTGACCGCCAAGCTGGCTCTGCCCTCGTTCATCGTGACCGTCGCGACCATGGGCATCTATCGTGGCTTTGTCAGCCTGCCGACCAACGGTGCGCCGGCGATGATCTCGGACGCGTCATGGACAGCCATCGGCAGCGACCGGCTGGCAGGCATCCCGATCATCATCTGGATTGTCGGGGTCCTGTTCATTTTCAACCATGTCCTGCTGTCGCGCACGACCTTTGGCCGTCGTACATATCTGACCGGCGGCAACCGCGAGGCGGCGCTTTATTCCGGCATCAAGGTCGACCGGCTCAAGATCGCCATCTTTACCCTTTCGGGCGTCATGGCGGCGATCTCGGGGATCCTGCTTTCCTCTCGCCTTTACTCGGCCCAGACCAATGCGGGCATGAGCTATGAACTTGACGCCATCGCGGCGGCGGTTCTGGGGGGCACCAGTCTTGCCGGCGGTGTCGGCACCATGGTCGGGACGCTGATCGGCGCGCTGATCATCGGGGTGATGAACAACGGCATGAACATGCTGTCCGTGCCCTATTTCTATCAGCTTATCGTCAAGGGTCTGGTGATCCTGATTGCGGTCTGGCTGGACGTGCGCGCCAAGCGGCGGCAGGGGTAAAGATGGTTAAGGTTCTTACAATCGGCGAGGTTCTGGTCGAGATCGTCGCCACCACCCGCGGCAACGGATTTCTTGAGGCACAGCCGCTGGTCGGGCCGTTCCCCTCGGGCGCTCCGGCGATCTTTATCGACCAGGTCGGCAAGATGGGTACTGCCTGTGCCATCGTCTCGCGCGTCGGCGATGACGATTTCGGACAGGTGAATATCAGGCGGCTTGCGGCAGATGGCGTCGATGTCTCGGGGATCGAGATCGCACCGGGCGAAAGCACCGGCAGCGCCTTCGTTCGATACCGCGAGGACGGCAGCCGCGCCTTTGTCTATAACATCCGCCATTCGGCCTGCGGCAAGCTGCGACCGACCCCGGCATCCGGGGCGCTGATCGACAGCTGCACCCATCTGCACGTCATGGGCTCGGCCTTTTCGGCGCCGGAGCTTGGGGCGATGGTGATGGATGCGGCGCAGCGTATCAAGGCGCGGGGCGGTACCATCTCGTTTGATCCGAACCTGCGGCCAGAGCTGTTGAACGCGCCCGGCATGCGCGAGGCGCTGGATGTGGTGCTGGCGATGACCGACCTGTTCATGCCCTCGGGGGAAGAGCTGTTTTTGTTCGATCCCGCCCGGGATGAGGCGGCGGTGATCGCCTCGCTGCTGGGTCGCGGCATCCGCACCGTGGTCGTGAAACGCGGCGCGCTTGGTGCAAGCCTGTTTCAGCAGGGTCTTAGGCTCGACGCTGCGCCGCTCCCGGTGGATGAGGTTGATCCGACCGGGGCGGGCGACACTTTCGGTGGTGCCTTCCTCAGCCTGTGGCTGGCGGGGGCAGAGCCCTCGCAGGCCCTTGATCTGGCCAATGCCGCCGGAGCCCGCGCCGTCACCCGGCTGGGCCCGATGGAGGGAACCTCGACCCGCGCGGAACTGAACGCGCTGCTTTCGGAACGGAAAGGCTGAGACCAATGACCGACAATCCCCTGAAGTCCATCGCCGAATGGCGCGGCGGACCCGGCCCCTCGGGCATCCCCTCGATCTGCACCGCGCATCCGCTGGCGATCGAGGCGGCGATGCGCTGCACCCTGCCAACGCCCCTGCCGCTGCTGATCGAGGCGACCTGCAACCAGGTTAATCAGGACGGCGGCTATACCGGCATGACCCCCGCCGATTTTCGCCGCTTTGTCGAAGAGATCGCGGCGCGCGTTGGTTTCCCGTTGCAGCGGCTGATCCTTGGCGGTGATCATCTGGGCCCGAACCCGTGGAAGAGCCTTCCTGCTGATCAGGCGATGGAAAAGGCCGAGGTGATGATCCGCGCCTTTGCTGCCGCCGGTTTTACCAAGCTGCATCTCGACTGCTCGATGGGTTGTGCGGGTGAGCCGGTGGCGTTGGATGACGCCACTACCGCCGCCCGTGCCGCGCGGCTGGCAGCCGCAGCCGAGGCCGCGCGTCCCCAGGACGGTATTGCCCCGGTCTATATCATCGGCACCGAAGTCCCGATCCCGGGCGGTGCGATGGAGGAAATCGAAACGCTTGAGGTCACCAGTCCCGAGGCGGCGCTGACCACCTTTCAGGTGCACCGTCAGGCCTTTGCCGATGCCGGTCAGGATGATGCTTTTGCCCGCGTTATCGGTCTCGTGGTCCAGCCGGGGGTCGAGTTCGGCAACCACAATGTTGTCGATTATGACCCCGAGGCTGCGCGTGATCTTAGCGCCGCGCTGGCCCGGATGCCCGGGCTGGTGTACGAGGCGCATTCAACCGATTATCAGACCCGCGGGGCATTGGGGGCGCTGGTCCGGGATGGCTTTGCCATCCTTAAGGTTGGGCCCGGGTTGACCTTTGTGCTGCGCGAGGCGCTTTACGGTCTTGATGCCATCGCCGGCGAACTGTTCCCCGACCGGCACCTCCGCCGTCTGCGCGAGGTGATGGAAGAGGTGATGCTTGACGCCCCCGGCAACTGGGACCGCTACTATCACGGCTCTGACGCCGAGCGCGCATTGCAGCGCCATTTTTCGTATAGCGACCGCATCCGCTATTACTGGCCACAGCCTGCTGCCGAACAGGCCGTGAGCGCGCTTTTCGCGCTGCTTGAGGGGGTCGATTTGCCCGAAACGCTGATCTCCCAATATCTGGGAGGTCTTTATCCCGATGTGCGTGCCGGCCGGTTACCACCACGCGCCCGCGATCTGGTCCTGGCCGCAGTCGAGAAGTTGGCACAGGACTATGTCGCTGCCTGTTGTCCCTGAGGGTGCGCCGTGGCGAAAACACGCCCCCGCCCATCAGGTTTGCGACGGGCAGGGGGCTGCTATTGACCGGCATCGTCCGCAGGATGATATTGTCAAATTAAGTCTTTACGCGAGATAAAAAATGCTTCGGCGTCAAGCCGGACAAGGGGGGCTGTATGGAAGAGCAGAAGATCAGGAATATGGAAGAGTTCTCGGCCGTCAGCGGTATCTCTCGGCCGACGATCTCGAAATATTTCAATGATCCGTCCAGCGTCCGGCGTTCGACTCGTGAGAGGATCGAAGAGGCGATTGCCCGCTACGGTTACCGCCCGAACCTTTTTGCCATCAATCAGAACCGCAAGCTGACCAGGAATATCGGCATCCTTGTCCCCCATATCGTCGATCCGTTCTATGCCGAAATCGTGCGCCAGATCGAAACCCGCTGCATCGAGGCCGGCTATTGGGCCATCGTCCTGTGCTCGCATGGTGATACCGAGCGTGAGCTGAGCGCCATCGAGATGCTTTATTCCCTGCGCATCGCGGGGGCGGTTATCGCACCGCTTGGGGACAGCTCTGCCTCGGACCGCATTCATCAACTCGCTGCTGATATCCCGACGGTGATTTTCGACAACCATATGAATGGAGATGAAATTTTTGTCGGAACCGACAATTTTCAAACCGTTGGTCTGATGGTTGATTACCTGTGCCGCAGCGGCGAGCCACCCTGTTTTCTCGACATGCCCGCCGTTAACACCAACGCCCGTGAGCGACGTGAGGCCTATGTCCGTGCCATGGAAGAACAGGGGTTTCAGCCCCATGTTTTCCCGGTCGAGTCGACCCGATGGGATTTCGAGGAACTGGGCTATGACGCCGGTCTGCGCCTGCTGTCGGCACATGGGCTGCCCACCAATACCGTTCTTTGCGCCAATGATCGTATCGCCATCGGCCTGATCGCCGCAGCCTTTGAAAAGGGGCTCAGGGTAGGGCGCGGCGCGGCTACCGCCCTGCGCGTGGCGGGTCATGACGACCATCCTATGGCCCGCTTTACCGCCCCCGGCCTGACCACTGTCGCACAAGACTATGTATCAATTGCGGAAAACAGCGTCGACACGCTTTTCGGCATGATCGAGAACGGAGTGCGCCCCTCAAATCCTTTGCGGCGGCTTGAGGGCAAGCTGATCCTGCGTGCCTCTGCCTGATTTTATCCCGTATCATTTTAACTTTTCACGAGCAAAAATATTTATCGACTGCTCGCAGTCTGTTGCTGCCAGCTTTGTGGCACTCTCTCAGGGCGGTGCGGCTGTCCTGAAGACGCTGCCACGGTATGCTTGGAACGCTGGCGGCTTTTGGCTATGACGGCGCTCCAGTCAGCAGAGGATGCCGCCCGTGGACGCAACCGATCGCATTGCCCGCACCATAGCCGCCGAGATCAACGCCAACCCTGCACAGGTTATGGCGGCGGCGGCCCTTCTTGATGGTGGTGCTACCGTGCCCTTTGTTGCCCGCTACCGCAAAGAGGTGACGGGGGGGCTGGACGACACACAGCTGCGTACCCTTTCCGAACGGCTGGTCTATCTGCGCGAACTTGAGGCGCGGCGGGTGGCGATTTTGGAATCGATCAAGGGGCAGGGCAAGCTGACCGATGATCTGGCCCGCGCCATCGCCGGGGCGGAAAGCAAGGCCACGCTTGAAGATATCTACCTGCCCTTCAAGCCCAAGCGACGCACCAAGGCGATGATCGCGCGCGAAAACGGACTGGAGCCGCTGTTG
The DNA here is from genome assembly GCF_000185925.1 of Paracoccus sp. TRP. NCBI lineage: Bacteria > Pseudomonadati > Pseudomonadota > Alphaproteobacteria > Rhodobacterales > Paracoccaceae > Paracoccus > Paracoccus sp. TRP. The sequence continues at coordinate 124,417 of NZ_AEPN01000007.1, forward strand.
CGTGCCATTCAAGAGGACCGCGCCACTGCGCCTGAGGTGCTGGCCGCCGCCTATGTGACCGAGGCTGTTCCGGATGTGAAAGCGGCGCTTGATGGCGCGCGCGACATTCTGGTCGAGGAACTGTCCGAGAATGCGGCGCTTCTTGGTCGGTTGCGCGAGTTCATGCAATCCGAGGCGATCATTTCGGCCAAGGTGATGCCGGGCAAAGAGCAGGCCGGTGCCAAGTTCAGCGACTACTTTGACCATGCCGAGAAATGGGCGTCGATCCCGGCGCATAGGGCGCTGGCGATCCTGCGCGGCGCCAAAGAGGAAATCCTGACCATCGGAATCGCGCCCGAGCCCGAGACCGGTACAATGCGGGCCGAGGGTATCGTTGCCGCAGCTCTGGGCCGACTGGGCGATCAGCCGGGCGACCTGTGGCTACGCAAGGTGGCTGGATGGTGCTGGCGTGTACGGCTGTCCAACACCATGTATATCGACCTTTTGACCGAGCTGCGCACCCGTGCCCATGCCGAAGCGATCCGGGTTTTCGGTCGCAATCTCAAGGATCTGTTGCTGGCCTCGCCCGCCGGGCCGCGTCCGACCATCGGGCTTGATCCCGGCATCCGCACCGGGGTCAAGCTTGCTGCTGTGGACGGAACCGGCAAGCTGGTCGAGACGGCGACCCTTTACCCTTTTCCGCCGAAATCCGACCTGCGCGGGGCCGAGGCGGCGCTGGCCGCAGCCATCCTGCGCCACAAGATCGAATTGATCGCAATCGGTAATGGCACTGCCAGCCGCGAGACCGAGCGGTTCGTGGCCGATGTGCTCAAACGTTTGCCCACCGGGGTCAAGGCTCCGGTCAAGGTGATCGTTTCCGAAGCTGGGGCCTCGGTCTATTCCGCCTCGGAACTGGCTGCGAAAGAGTTTCCCGAACTTGATGTGTCGCTGCGCGGTGCGGTCTCGATTGCCCGGCGCCTGCAGGACCCCTTGGCCGAACTGGTCAAGGTGCCCCCCGAATCGATCGGGGTCGGCCAATATCAGCACGACGTCGACCAGCGCCAGCTTGCCCGGACGCTTGAGGCCGTGGTCGAGGATGCGGTGAACGCGATCGGCGTCGATCTGAACACTGCCTCTGCGCCGCTGCTTGCCCATGTGGCCGGCCTGGGCCCGTCACTGGCACAGGCGATTGTCGCGCATCGTGACGCGCAAGGACCGTTCCCGTCGCGCGCCGCGCTGAAAAAGGTCGGCGGCCTGGGCCCGCGCGCCTTTGAACAATGTGCCGGATTCCTGCGCATTCGCGACGGAAAAGAGCCGCTCGATGCCTCTGCCGTCCACCCCGAGGCTTATGGCGTCGCGCGCCGCATCGTCGCTGCCTGCGGTCGGGACATCCGCCAGATCATGGGCAATGGCGAGGCGCTGAAGGGAATCCGGGCCGAGACCTTTGTCGATGATCATTTCGGCCTGCCCACCATCCGCGATATCCTGTCCGAGCTGGAAAAGCCCGGTCGTGACCCACGGCCAAGCTTTGTCACGGCAAGCTTTGCCGAAGGTGTCGAAGAGATCACCGATCTGCGTCCCGGCATGGTGCTGGAGGGGACGGTGACCAACGTGGCGGCCTTTGGTGCTTTCGTCGATATCGGTGTGCATCAGGACGGGCTTGTGCACATCAGCCAGCTGGCCGATCGTTTTGTAAAAGACCCGAATGAGGTTGTGAAGGTAGGCCAAGTGGTCAAGGTCCGCGTGACCGAGGTTGATGTGCCGCGCAAACGCATCGGCCTGACCATGCGCAAGGACGGCGGCGCCCCGGCACGCGACGCGCAGAAAGAGCGGGGGCCCAGACCCCAATCGGGACGCGGCCCCAAATCAGCCGCCCCTGCAGGCAAGGAACAGCCCGGCGCGCTTGGCGCGGCGCTGCTGAACGCGCTGCGCAAGAACTAGGCGGGGCGCGGGTCAGGCCCTCAGCAGGGCGGCGCGGAACTCTGGGTCCGACAGCACGACCTCTTTGGTGCCCAGTTCGGCTGCCCGTGCCAGTGCGCGCGAAGTCTGGACCTGCGCAAACTCGACCGCTTGGGCAAGACTGCGGCCTTGCCCAAGCGCGGCAGTGATCAGCCCGGCGAACAGATCTCCGGTCCCGGCCATGGCCACGGGCAGGTGGGGCGTCGGATGGCGTGTCAGCCCGTCAGGGCCGCGAATGACGCTTTCCAGCATACCGGGCGCGGTCTCGCGCAGCTTGCAGCCGGTGACGATCAGCTGTGCCTCAGGCGCCATGTGCAGCGCCTCTGCTGCGTGATGGACATCCGCCAGCTCTGCGATAGGCTGCCCGGTCAGCCATGCAATCTCGAACGGATTAGGCGAGGCGATATCGGCCATAGGCAACAGCCGGTCGCGAAAGATGTCCGCGATCTCTTTGGGCACATACAGCCCCGGCTGCTCATCGCCCAGAACCGGATCGCAGTAATAGCGCAGGCGCGGGTTGACCGCTTTGGCTTTGGCGACGAAATCAGCGATCAGCCGCGCCACCTCGATTGAGCCGATATAGCCGGTCAGCACGAAATCCGCCCGTTCGGGCAAACCGCGATCCCAGGCCCCCTGCAACAGCTCGGCAAAGAAATCGCCGGGCAGTGGTCTGCCGCGCAGACTTGGGTAGTCGGGGGTATTCGAAAAGATCACTGTCGGGATCGGCGTCACCTCCAGTCCGGCGGCAAGCATCGGAAACACTGCTGCCGAATTGCCGACATGGCCCAGAACCACCTGGCTCTGAATTGAGATCACAAGCGGGCGGATCATGGGCTTCCCTCCAGTCGCTTCGTCCAGTCCTCGACCCGGCCGCTTTCCAGCCGGCGCATGGCATAGCGCCGCCAGCCTTCGGCCAGAACCTCCAGCGCGGCAATGCCCTGCAACTCGGTCATGTTCAGCCGGTCCACATAAAGCGCATGCCAAAGCCGGCGCAGGGTCCAATCGGGCGCGACGCGGTCAATCAGCTCCAGCCGGTCGCCCGGCGCGACGGTGCCGGGTTGCAGGACACGGTAATACCAGCCGGTGCGCCCGCTTTGCTGGACGCGGCGGGCCATGTCCCCGACCCCGAACCGGCGGTTCAGTTTCCAGCAGGGCTGCCGTCCCTGACTGACCTGAACAAGGGCCGACCCCAGACGAAAGATGTCACCGACCGCCACCTTTCCCTCATCCAGCCCAAGGGTCGAGATATTCTCGCCAAACGCCCCCGCGGTCTCCAGCAACCTAAAAGCTTCTTTCGTGCCCAAATATCCCGCGGGGGTCCGGGGGTGCGAAACCCCCGGCTGCCCCAAGGGCGCCAGAGAGGCCAGTTCATCCCGCCAGGCCGCATAGTGATCGAACGGATAATGATGCACAGCCTTTTCCGGCCCGCCATGCACGCGCCGGTCGGCCTGTTCATCGCCCGCAAAGCCCTCCGGTCCCAGCGCCAGCGGGTGGTCAACCGGGTGCTTGTCGATACCGCTCGACTGATCGCTGCCCGGCAGCGGCGCGGCCTTGCCGGTCAGCAGGATGATCTCGGCCATGGCGTCCTCTGTTCACTGCCGTGGCCAGATTAGCCAAAGCCGGGGCAGGCTCAAGATGGCTAGACCGCAATCGCACGGCGCAGGGCGTCATGGTCCATGGCAGCGGCTTCGCCCTGCATCACTACCGTGCCACGATCCAGGACGATGATGCGGTCCGCAAGTTCCAGCGCGAAATCGACATATTGCTCGACCAGTACGATAGCCATGCGGCCCTGATCGCGCAGATAGCGGATGGCGCGGCCGATGTCCTTGATGACCGAAGGCTGGATGCCTTCGGTCGGCTCGTCGAGGACCAATAGTTTTGGCCGCGTCACCAGCGCCCGGCCGATGGCAAGCTGTTGCTGTTGTCCGCCTGACAGGTCGCCGCCGCGCCGCTGCGCCATCTCACCCAGTATCGGAAACAGCTCATCGACCTCGGGCGGGACGTGACGCTCGGCGCGGGGCAGGCCTGCAAAGCCGGTCTCAAGATTCTCGCGCACGGTCAGCAAGGGAAAGATCTCGCGCCCCTGCGGACATGAGGCAACACCCGCCCGCGCCCGCGCGTGGGGCGGCAGATGGGTCAGGTCGCGGCCGGCAAGCGATATCCGTCCGGCCGAGACCTTTTCGCGTCCGGTGATGGCCCGCATCAGGCTGGTCTTGCCAACGCCGTTGCGGCCCATGACCGCCGTGACCTGCCCGACCGGTGCCTGTAGCGAGACCCCGCGCAGCGCCTGCGCCGCGCCGTAATGCAGGCTGACATTTTCGACGACCAGCGCGTCAGCGGCCAAGATAGACATCGATTACCTCGGGATTGCGGGAAACATGGTCAAGCGGCCCCTCGGCCAGCACATGACCCTGATGCAGGACCGTGACGCGGCAATCGAGCGCGCGGACGAAATCCATGTCATGTTCGACCACCACGATCGAATGCTCGCCCGCAAGGCTGCGCAACAGCTCTGCGGTGCGCATCGTCTCGGCGTCGGTCATGCCGGCGGCGGGCTCATCCACCAGCAAAAGGCGCGGTTTTTGCGCAAGCAACATCGCGATTTCCAGCCATTGTTTCTGGCCGTGGCTCAGCGCACCGGCAAGCAGGTCAGGGTCAGGCAGGCGCACCAGATCAAGCAGCCGGGCACGCTCTTTCACCGCTGACTTGCCATGTGGGCCACGCAGGGCCGACCAGACGTCGCGGGGTCCAGCCAGGGCCAGGTCGATATTTTCGGCCACGGTCAGGCTTTCGATGACCGTTGGCTTTTGGAACTTGCGGCCGATGCCCAGCCGGGCGGTGCCTGCTTCGTCCAGTCGCGTCAGATCATGGGTGGTGTCAAAGAACAGCGTGCCGCGGTCAGGCCGGATACGACCGGTAATCAGGTCCATCATCGTGGTCTTGCCTGCGCCGTTCGGGCCAATGATGGCGCGCAGCTCTCCCTTGTCGATGGCAAGGTTCAGATCGTTGATTGCCCTGAAACCGTCAAAGCTTTTCGATACGCTGTCGATGTTGAGGATGGTCATGCCGGAACCTCCTTTGACTGCTTGCGGGCAGGGCGCAGATCCCCAAGCGCGCCGACGATCCCCTTGGGCAGATATAGCGTGACGAGGATGAACAGTGCCCCCAGCGCATACAGCCACGCGTCGGGCAGCCAGCCGGTCAGCAATGTGCGCGCCAGCGCAACCACGATTGCGCCAAGTGCGGCTCCGGCCAGCGTGCCCCGGCCGCCAAGCGCCACCCAGATCACCACTTCAATCGAGTTTGCGGGTGCGAATTCCCCCGGGTTCACGATCCCGACCTGAGGAACGTAAAGCGCGCCCGCCACCCCCGCCATCATGGCCGAGACGGTCCAGACGAACAGTTTGTAATGCTCGACCCGGTAGCCAAGAAAGCGGGTTCGGCTCTCGGCATCGCGGATTGCGACCAGCACCCGGCCAAGGTGACTTGCCGTGATCGCCCGGGCAAGCAGCAGCCCGCCCGCCAGCGCCAGCGCCGAAGCGATAAATAGCACAAGTCGCATTTCCGGCGAGGACAGCGATACTCCCAGCAGGTCCTTGAAGTCGGTCAGGCCGTTATTGCCGCCAAAACCCATCTCGTTGCGGAAAAACGCCAGCATCAGCGCATAGGTCATCGCCTGCGTGATGATCGACAGATAAACTCCGCTGACCCGTGCCCGAAAGGCGAACCAGCCAAAGACAAAGGCCAGGCAGCCCGGCACGAGCAGGATCAGCGCCAGCGTTGCGGCAAAACTGCCCGAGGCGAGCCAGTACCATGGCAGGCTGTCCCAGTTCAGAAAGACCATGAAATCGGGCAGTTCGGGATTGGCATAGACGCCGCGCGCGCCGATCTCGCGCATCAGATGCATGCCCATGACATAGGCGCCAAGCGCGAAGAATGCACCATGTCCCAGCGACAGGATGCCAGCATAGCCCCAGACCAGGTCCAGCGCCACGGCAAGCAGCGCGTAGCAAAGGTATTTCCCCGCAAGCTGAATAGCATAGCCGGGCAGGATATTGCCCTGCATCAGCGGGATCGCCACGGTAAGGATGAAAAGCCCGCCTAGAAAGACGGTCATGTTGCGGTCGATCAGGCGCATGTCAGCCCTCCACCGCCCGGCCACGGGTCGGGAACAGACCACGCGGGCGTTTCTGGATGAACAGGATGATAAAGATCAGGATCATCACCTTGGCGAGCATCGCCCCGGCTAAAGGCTCAGCCAGCTTGTTCACGATGCCCAGCGTGAACGCCCCGGCCAGCGTGCCCCAAAGTGAGCCTGCCCCACCAAAGACCACAACCATGAAGCTGTCGACGATATAACCCTGACCTAGGTTCGGTGAGACGTTGTCGATCTGGCTAAGCGCCACCCCCGCCAGCCCGGCGATCCCGGCACCAAGACCAAAGGTCAGCGCATCGACGCGGCCGGTGCGGATGCCCATTTCCGCCGCCATGGCGCGGTTCTGGGTGACGGCACGCATCTGCAACCCCAGTGCGGTGCGGCGCAGCACCAGCATCAGAAAGCCAAAGACGGCCAGCGCGAACAACATGATCCAGATGCGATTCCAGGTCAGCGACAGGCCCAGCACCTCGACACTGCCCGACATCCAGGAGGGGTTGCCGACCTGCCGGTTGTTTGGCCCAAAGATCGAGCGGACCGCCTGTTGCAGGATCAGGCTGACGCCCCATGTGGCAAGCAGAGTTTCAAGCGGCCGGCCGTAAAGCCTGCGTACGATGCCACGCTCAACCGCGATGCCGATGGCGGCAGTGACAAGAAAGGCAAGCGGCAGGGCAATCGCCAGCGACCAGTCAAAAAGCCCCGGCGCGTGGGTGCGGATGACCTCTTGGACCATGAAGGTCGTATAGGCGCCAAGCATCACCAGTTCGCCATGCGCCATATTGATGACGCCGCAGACGCCAAAGGTGATCGACAGGCCGATGGCCGCAAGCAGCAGAACCGAGCCGAGCGACAACCCCTGCCAAAGCGTCAACCCCCATCCACGCAGTGCCTCGGCGCGTTCGATATCTGCAAGCGCCGTCCGGGCTGCATCCTTTAGCGCCGGATCAGAGAGCAGCGGGCGGATCCGAACTTGTGCCGCCGCGCCACGCCGCTCGGCGATCAGGGCAAGGGCCTCGGCCCGTTCGTCGGGTGTGGCATCGGGCGCGACAAGCAGCACTGATGCCCGCGCAATTTCCAGCGCGTCGCGGGCTTTTGTGTCGGTTTCCCGCGATAGTGCAGCCTCTAATGCGGATAGCTGCGCGGGATCGGGCGCGGCCTCGACCTGCGCGGCGGCGCGGGTGCGGGCGGCGGGGCTTTCGGCGACAAGACCCAGCGTGCCCAAGGCGGCACGAACATGGCCACGCAGGTTGTTGTTCACCCGCACCGGGGTCACATCCCGGCGGGTGACCGAGCCTGCGGGATCGCCGCTCAGCGCATCTGTGGCGCTGCCATCGGTGACGATTACCAACCGGCCGTCGGATTTCAGCACTGCCAGATCGCCGCCGACCAGTGCGGTCAACAGCGCCTCGGCCCGGGGATCGCCGCTGCTGGCCAGTGCCGAGACACGGTCCGCGCGGTCGTCATAGCTGCCCTCGGGCAGGGCTCTGGCGATTTCCTCAAAGCTTTGCGCCAGCGCCGCGGCGGGCATGATAAGGCAAAGCAGGATCAGCCGGATCAGTCGCATATGGTCCCTCGCTTGGCCCGCGCGCGGCACTACAAGGGTGCGGCGCGCGGTCTTTCTTCATGGATGGGATCAGTTCGATGCGGTGGTTTCGGCGCCGCCGCAGGTCTTGGTCGTGGTGTTGTAATTGCCGCAGCGGATCGGATCGGTCCAATCGGCGATCAGATCCTTTGAGCCGGGCAGGTAATCGGACCAGGCGTCGCCGGGAACCTCGCCTTCGCTTTCCCAGACGATGTCGAACTGGCCCTCGGCATTGATCTCGCCCACCATGACCGGCTTGGTGATGTGGTGATCCTTGCCCATGATGGCCTTGCCACCCGTAAGGTTCGGAACCTCGATGCCGACCATGGCGTCGATGACCTTGTCGGGGTCGGTGGTGCCGGCTTTTTCGACCGCCTTCACCCACATGTTAAAGCCGATGTAATGGGCCTCCATCGGGTCGTTGGTCACGCGTTTGTCGCTGCCGGTGAACTTGTGCCAGGCGTCGATGAATTCGTAATTCGCAGGGTCGTCCACGCTTTGGAAATAGTTCCATGCGGCCATGTGACCGACCAGCGGCGCGGTGTCGATGCCCGCCAGCTCTTCCTCGCCGACGGAAAAGGCGACGACGGGGATCTGTTCGGCGGTGATGCCCTGATTGGCAAGTTCCTTATAGAAAGGCACGTTCGCATCGCCGTTGATGGTCGAGACGACTGCCGTTTTCTTGCCAGTGCTGCCAAAGGCCTTGATGTCCGAAACGATCGTCTGCCAGTCGGACTGACCAAAGGGCGTGTAGTTGATCAGGATATCCTCATCCGCGACGCCCTTGTCCTTAAGAAATTGCTCAAGGATCTTGTTCGTGGTCCGCGGATAGACATAGTCGGTGCCGGCCAGCACCCAACGTTCGACCCCCTGATCCATCAGATATTCGACTGCGGGGATCGCCTGCTGGTTTGGTGCCGCGCCAGTGTAAAAGACGTTACGCTCGGATTCCTCGCCCTCGTATTGGACGGGATAGAACAGGATGCTGTCGAGTTCGCGAAACACTGGCAGCACCGATTTGCGTGACACGCTGGTCCAGCAGCCAAAGACAGCGGCCACCTGATCACCCGCGATCAGCTCGCGCGCTTTTTCAGCAAAAAGCGGCCAGTCCGAGGCCGGGTCGACCACCACTGGTTCCAGCTTGCGGCCAAGGACGCCGCCCCTGGCATTTTGCTGCTCGATCAGCATCAGCATGGCGTCTTTAAGCGTGGTCTCGGAAATTGCCATCGTGCCCGACAGCGAATGCAGGATGCCGACCTTGATCGGCTCGGATGTGTCCTCGGCCAGCGCAGCCGTGCCGATCAAAGCGGAAAGCAGCGATGCGGTAAGGGATGGGAGTTTCATGCGGACGTTCTCCGGATAAGGACGAAGGGAACTGCGCCAAGCTAACGGCCTCGCGGCGGCGCAGAACCAGCGCGAACCGTGCCGGGGGCGGCAGAAAACCGGGCGCGCCCTGATGGCAGGCAACCCCGTGTCGCACTTGCCCGGTCAGGCGGCATTGCAATGTTCGCGCCCCGGCGGAACCCGTGTTCTGCCCGGGATGCGGGCGGCGGGCGGAATATCTGCCCGGTCCTTGCGCAGATGACGGATGGCGCGCGCGGCAAGGGCGCGATGCGTTGCGGGTGCGCCGCCAAGCTGGCACCTGCTGGGACGAAAGAGAGCAGGAACCAGATGGACAAGCGTCTTTCGATCGTGGTCATCGAGCCCGACCCGGAACGTGCCGCCCCGATCGTGGACGGGCTGCGCGAGATCGGAGACCACGACATTCGCATCATCTCGGAGGAAACCGGCCTTGCCCGCCACATCGCCGAGTTTCGGCCAGATATCGTGCTCATTGATCTTGCCAACCCTTCACGCGACGTGCTCGAAGAGCTGGCGCTGGCGTCGGGTCCGACCGAACGGCCGGTGGCCATGTTCGTCGACCGCTCGGACGAGCATCTGACCCGAGCTGCGGTCGAGGCTGGGATTTCCGCCTATGTCGTGGACGGGCTGCGCCCCGACCGGATCAAGCCGATCCTTGATGCGGCCATTGCGCGGTTTCACATGTTTCAGCGTATGCGCGCGGAACTGGCCACGACCCGCGCCGCGCTGGAAGAGCGCAAGGTCATCGACCGCGCCAAGGCCGTACTGATGAAGGCGCGCGGCATCGACGAAGAGGCCGCCTATGCCCTGCTGCGCAAGACGGCGATGGATCAGGGCAAACGCGTGGCCGAGATCGCCCAGCAGCTTGTCCTTGCCGCGGGGTTGCTTTCATGCGGCTGACATCTGTGCGCCTTGGCTATGTGCCGCTGATCGACGCTGCGCCGCTGATCGTCGCGGCCGAATTGGGCTTTGCTGCTGAAGAGGGGCTTGAGTTCAGCCTTTTGCGCCTTGGCGCATGGGCGCAGGCCCGGGACATGCTGGGCGCGGGGCTGATCGAGGCCGCGCATATGCTGGCGCCCATGCCGGTAGCGCAGGCGATGGGGCTGGGTCCGGCCCTGCCGGATCTGGATCTGGTAATGTTTCTGTCCCAGGGCGGGCAGGCGGTGGCGGTCAGTGCTGCCCTGGCTGCGCGGATGCGTGATCTGGGCCATGACTTCGACTTTCGTGACGCGCGCAAGGCCGGCGAGGCACTGCGCCGCGCGGCGCCCGAGCGGCTGCGCGTGGGGGTGCCGTTTCATTTCTCGACCCAGCTGGAGCTGATGCAGCACTGGCTTGGCGTCTGCGGTTTTGATGCGGCGCCTGAGGTCGTGACCGTGCCGCCCCCGCTGATGGCGGAATCCATGGCGGCGGGCGAGGTCGATGCATTTTGCGTTGGTGAGCCATGGGCCTCCAGCGCGGTGGATCGGGGTGTCGCGGCGCTGCTTTTGCCCGGCACGGCTGTCTGGGCCTCTCCGCCTGAAAAGGGGCTGGTGCTGCGACGGGACTTTATCGCGGCCGAGCCCGAGATGACGGGGGCGCTGATGCGCGCGATCTGGCGTGCCGGGCGCTGGCTGGATGAGCGTGAGAACCGCGATACCGCTGCCGAGATTCTGTCGCGGCGCGAATATCTGGACCTGCCCGCCGAACTGGCTGAACGCGGTCTGACCGGGCGCTTGCAGGTGACCCCTTCGGGCGAAATCCGCCACGTGCCGGGCTTTGTCGCCTTTCACGCCGGTGCCGCGACCTTTCCGTGGAAAAGCCTTGCCGCGCTTTTTGCGCAGCGCATTGCGCGGCGCTATGGGTTACAGCCCGATGCCGCAATGCGGCGGGCGATGGCGCATTTCCGTACCGATCTTTACCGTCAGCACCTGCGCGCGGCCGGGGCCGCCCTGCCCGGAGCCTCGGCCCGGCTTGAAGGTGCCCTGACCGAGGATCGCGAGGTCGGTGCCGAAAAAGGCCAGATGATTCTGCGTGCCGATGCGTTCTTTGATGGCACGGTGTTTGAGCCGCCTTTCGCGGATTGAGCGTTTTGCAGGCAGACTACTCGTTTGCCTGCCCGGCTTTCGGGCGAAGCGGTCAGGTAATGCTGCGATGCCGCATCAATCCTTGATCCAACGTTTTCCCTGATCCAGTCTGAACTCATGGCCCGACGCAACGGCGCGCCATGGGCCCGCTCGCAATGATGCGGCACGGATTCCGCAAGGGCGCGGAGATCCATCCCCCCTGAAAGCGCATGTTCCGCCGCGGCCCTTTGCCGCCCGGCCCACGCTTTCCGACAGCCTTCGCCATCAGAAACGCATCGGAGCCATCATGCCCGCCCTTACCTCTCATACATCCCCCGCATCACCTGCCGAGGCCTGCCGCGCGTTGGGCTTCTCGACCTTTGCCTTCACCATCTGCTTTGCCGTCTGGACCATTTTTTCGATCATCGGGTTACAGATCCGCGAAGAACTGTTGCTCAGCGAAACTCAGTTTGGCCTGCTTATCGGGCTGCCGATCCTGACCGGCTCGCTGGTGCGGATTGCATTGGGCGTACTGACCGACCGGCTGGGCGGGCGGCGCGTCTATACGCTGACCATGCTGGCAGCCGCGGTTGCGACCTTTCTTTTGTCCTGGGCATCGACCTGGCCGCAGATGCTTATTGCCGCGCTTGGCGTCGGGTTGGCCGGCGGGTCATTCGCGGTCGGCGTTGCCTATGTTTCACGCTTTTATGCAAAGGGGCGTCAGGGCACGGCGCTGGGTATCTTTGGCACCGGCAATGTCGGCGCTGCACTGACCAAATTTGTGGCGCCTTTTGTCATGCTGGCCTTTGGCTGGCAGGCGACAGCGCAGATCTGGGCCGCTGCGCTGGCGCTGACTGCGGTACTGTTCTGGATCTTTAGCAAAGAGGATCCGGTCACCGCCACCGGGGCAGGGCGCAGAACCTCGCTGCGGGCCGAGTTCGCACCGCTTGCCCAGATGCGGGTCTGGCGCTTTTCGGCCTATTACTTCTTCAGCTTTGGCGGTTTCGTGGCGCTGGCCCTGTGGCTGCCACATTACCTGACGCAGGTTTACGGGTTCGACATCAGGACTGCCGGGATGATCGGCGCGGCCTATTCGATCCCCGGTTCGATCTTTCGCGCCTATGGAGGCGTGCTGTCGGACCGGATCGGGGCGCGGTCGGTGATGTATGCGACCTTTATCGTCTCACTTGCCGCGACCGCGATCCTGTCGCTGCCCGGGGCTGTGCCGGTTTCGGTGTTCCTGATCGTGATCTTTGTCCTTGGCTTTTTCATGAGCCTCGGCAAGGCGGCCGTCTATAAGCACATTCCCAGCTATTATCCCGCTCATGTCGGCGCGGTCGGCGGCCTTGTCGGCATGATCGGCGGGTTGGGCGGTTTCGTCCTGCCGCTGCTCTTTGGCTGGCTGCGCGATCAGACCGGGCTGTGGTCCAGCTGTTTCATCGCGCTTTTCGCGCTCGTCGCAGCCTGCACGCTGTGGATGCACGCCTCGATCCGCCAGATGGGCCGCGCGCCCCTGCAAGCCGCCTGAAAGATAAGGAGTCCTGCGATGAAGAAACTTGTCGTCATCGGAGCTGGCATGGCCTCGGGCCGTTTGCTGGAGCATCTGTTTGAGGCCGCGCCGGGCGAATGGCAGGTCACATTGTTCAACGCCGAACCGCGCGGCAATTACAACCGGCTGATGCTGTCCCCGGTCCTGTCGGGCGAAAAGACCTATGAGCAGATCGTCACCCATGACGCGGATTGGTACGCCGCACATGGTGTCGATTGCCGCTTTGGCGAGCCTGTGGTGCGCATCGACCGCGCAAACCGCAGGGTCCACTCCAATGCCAGCAGCGCCGCGTATGACGCGCTGGTGATCGCCACAGGTTCGGCGCCATTCATTATCCCGGTGTCGGGTTATGATCTGCCTGGCGTCGTGACCTATCGCGATCTGGAAGACACCAACGCGATGATCGAGGCCGGGGTTGCTGGCAAGGACGCAGTGGTGATCGGGGGCGGGCTGCTGGGGCTTGAGGCCGCAGCGGGCATGGCCGCGCGGGGGGCGAGTGTTACCGTCATTCATCTGATGGGGCACCTGATGGAGCGCCAGCTTGACCCCGCGGCCGGCTATCTGTTGCAGCGCGATCTGGAGCGGCGCGGCATCAGGGTCCACTGCAAGGGCGCGACCAAGGCGATCCTTGGCCATGGCCGGGCCGAGGCGGTGCTGCTTGAGGATGGTACCGTCTATCCTGCTGATCTGGTCTGCATGGCCGTCGGCATCCGGCCCGAGGTGCGCCTGGCCAATGATGCCCATCTTGAGGTCGAACGGGGTATCGTCGTTGATGACGCTCTGCGCACCAGCGATCCTCATATCTTTGCCTTGGGCGAATGTGTCGAGCATCGCGGCCAGCTTTTTGGCCTTGTCGCGCCGCTGTACGATCAGGCCAAGGTTCTGGCCCGGACCCTTATGGGCAAAGAGGCCCTGTTTCAGCCGGTCCAGACCGCGACCAAGCTGAAGGTGACGGGCTGCGATCTGTTCAGCGCCGGCGATTTCGCCGAGGGCGAGGGGCGCGAGGACATCGTTTTCCGCGACCCCGGACGAGGCATCTACAAGCGGCTGGTCCTGCGGGAAAACCGCATCATCGGCGTGGTGATGTATGGCGATACCGCCGACGGGAACTGGTTTTACGGGCTGATGAAGGACGCCACCGACGTCGGAGAGATGCGCGATACGCTGATTTTTGGCCCGGCCTTTCAGGGAGGGTCCAGGCTGGACCCTATGGCGGCCGTTGCAGCCTTGCCGCCTGAGGCGGAGATTTGCGGCTGTAACGGCGTTTGCAAAGGCACGATCACCGAGGCGGTGCTGAACGGTGCCACCTCCCTTGATGCGGTGCGGGCCTGCACCAAGGCCTCGGGTTCCTGCGGAACCTGTTCGGGATTGGTTGAGCAGGTGATGAAGCTGGTTCTTGGTGACGGGTTCGCCGCTTCCGCACCGGCAGGCATGTGCAAATGCACCGACCACAGCCATGAGGACGTGCGGCGGCTGATCCGCTCGATGGAGCTAAAGTCCATCCCAGCGGTCATGCAGGAACTGGGCTGGAAAACCGTGGGCGGTTGCCACTCTTGCCGGCCTGCGCTGAATTATTACCTGCTGGCCGAATGGCCGCTGGAATATCAGGACGACCGCCAGTCGCGTTTCGTCAATGAAAGAAACCACGCCAATATCCAAAAGGACGGCACCTATTCGGTGGTGCCGCGTATGTGGGGCGGCGTCACTACCCCGGCCGAGCTGCGTGCCATCGCCGATGCGGCCGAGAAATTCGCCGTGCCCATGGTCAAGGTCACCGGCGGCCAGCGCATCGATCTGCTGGGTGTCCGCAAAGAGGACCTGCCCCATATCTGGGCCGATCTGAACGCGGCGGGGCTGGTGTCGGGCCATGCCTATTCCAAGGGGCTGCGCACGGTCAAAACCTGCGTTGGCAGCGAGTTCTGCCGCTTTGGCACCCAGGATTCGACCGGGTTGGGTATCCGGCTGGAAAAGCTGCTTTGGGGGTCATGGACGCCGCATAAGGTAAAGCTGGGTGTCTCTGGCTGCCCGCGCAACTGTGCCGAGGCGACGTGCAAGGATGTGGGCGTGGTCTGCGTGGACAGCGGCTATCAGATCAGCGTCGCAGGCGCGGCCGGGATGGAGGTGAAAGAGACCGAGCATCTGGCCTCGACCCCGTCCGAAGATGAGGCGGTCGAGATCATCACCGCCTTTATTCAGCTATACCGCGAGAATGCGCGTTATCTGGACCGGCCCTACAAATGGGTGGCGAAGGCCGGGCTCGACTGGGTGAAAGCCCAGATCGAGGATCTGCCCACACGCCATGCCCTCGTGCAGCGTTTCGAGATCAGCCAGTCGGTCTATCGCAAGGACCCCTGGGCCGAACATTCAACCGCAACCGAGACGCCACGCTGGGCGCCTCTTGCCGATCTGACCCTGGAGGCCGCGGAATGACCGTCTTTGTCGATATCGGAGCTCTTGACGACATTCCCCGTCAGGGCGCGCGGGTGATCCGCACCGCTCATGGCTGTGTGGCGGTATTTCGTACCATGGACGACCGCGTTTTTGCGCTGGATGATCGCTGCCCACACAAAGGCGGCCCCCTGTCCGAAGGGATCGTCCATGGCGACCGGGTGACCTGTCCGCTGCACAACTGGGTTTTCGACATGAACTCGGGTCAGGCGCAGGGGGCCGACGAAGGGGCGGTCCGCACCTGGCCCGTGCGCGTCGAACAGGGGCGCATTCTGATCAGCGCCGAACTTGTCTTTCGCTCCAACGCTGCCTGAAGGAGGTCTGTCATGTCCTATGTAAATCCTGCCGATTTTGCCAAAAAAGATGATCGACGCGGGCGAGGCCAAGGTTTTTATGTCCACCCGGGATACGCTGATCCGCGCCTATATGGCCGGGGCGATCCTTGCGCTGGCGGCGGCCTTTGCGGTCACCGTGACCGTGAACACAGGCGAGCCGCTGCTGGGGGCACTGCTGTTTCCGGTCGGGTTTTGCATGTTGTATCTGTTGGGCTTTGATTTGTTGACCGGGGTGTTCACACTTGTGCCCCTGGCGCTGATCGACCGCCGGGCGGGCGTCACGCCGGGCGGCATGATGCGCAACTGGGGCCTGGTCTTTTGCGGCAATTTCGCCGGGGCCTTTACGGTTGCGGTTTTCACGGCGATCATCGTCACATTCGGCTTTTCCGAGGCCCCGAATGCGGTCGGCGAAAAGCTCGGCCATATCGGCGAAGGGCGTACGCTGGGCTATGCGGCCCATGGCGCGGCGGGAATGCTGACGCTGTTTATCCGCGCGGTGATGTGCAACTGGATGGTCTCGACCGGAGTGGTCGCGGCGATGATGTCCAC
This sequence comes from Paracoccus sp. TRP, assembly GCF_000185925.1. Lineage (NCBI taxonomy): Bacteria > Pseudomonadati > Pseudomonadota > Alphaproteobacteria > Rhodobacterales > Paracoccaceae > Paracoccus > Paracoccus sp. TRP. The sequence continues at coordinate 140,381 of NZ_AEPN01000007.1, forward strand.
CAGCGTTTCGGGCAAGGTGATCGCGATGTGGATGCCGATCCTTGTGTTTTTCTACATGGGGTTTGAACATTCCATCGTGAACATGTTCCTGTTCCCGGCAGGTCTGTTGCTTGGCGGCCAGTTCACCATCGGCGACTACCTGATCTGGAACGAGATACCGACGGTTCTGGGCAATCTGGTCGGCGGGCTGACCTTTGTCGGTGCCATGATCTACGCCACCCATCACCGGACCGCGCCCGCCCGGGGGGCCGAAGGGGACGACCCGCTGCCGGTAGCTGCTGAATGAGCCGCGCGATGCAGACCATCCGCACCACCTGTCCCTATTGTGGCGTCGGTTGCGGCGTGCTTGCGACGCCTGATGGCGGTGGCGGGCTTGCGGTGGCGGGCGATCCCGCGCATCCGGCGAACCGCGGTCGGCTTTGCGTCAAAGGCGCGGCCCTGGGCGAGACGGCCGGCCATCGCGGCCGGCTGCGTGCCCCGCGCATTCATGGCCGCGAGGCGGGCTGGGATGAGGCGCTGGACCTCATTGCCCGCCGCTTTTGCGAAACTATCGCTGCGCATGGCCCGGATTCGGTCGCCTTCTACGTCTCGGGTCAGCTTCTGACCGAGGATTACTATGTCGCCAACAAGCTGATGAAAGGCTATATCGGCTCGGCCAATATCGACACCAATTCGCGCCTTTGCATGGCTTCTGCGGTTGCGGGGCATCGCCGCGCCTTTGGTTCTGACACGGTGCCCGGGCTTTACGAGGATCTTGAGCTGGCCGATACGGTGGTGCTTGTCGGCTCAAACCTCGCCTGGTGCCATCCTGTCCTTTACCAGCGGCTGGTGGCCGCGCGCGAAGCACGGGGGACGCGGGTCATCGTCATCGACCCGCGCCGCACCGCGACCTGTGATATCGCCGATCTGCATCTGCAAATCGCACCGGGTTCTGATGCCGCACTTTTCAACCTGTTACTTGCGGAAATCAGCCGCAGATCAGAGGTTTGTCCCGACGATCTTGAAAATATCCAAGAGGCGCTGGCGGCTGCGCGAGCCACTTCCCCTGCTGTGACGGGGCTGGCGCATAGCCAGTTGCGGCAGTTCTTTGATCTGTGGATGCACAGCGACAAGGTGGTGACAGTCTGGTCGCAGGGCGTGAATCAATCCGACAGCGGCACCGACAAGGTGAATGCGATCCTGAACTGTCATCTGGCCAGCGGGCGGATCGGCCGGCCGGGAATGGGACCCTTCAGCGTCACAGGTCAGCCCAATGCCATGGGCGGGCGCGAGGTCGGCGGGCTGGCCAATATGCTGGCCTGTCACCTTGAGATCGGGAACCCTGACCATCGAGAGGCAGTGCGTACCTTCTGGAACGCCCCGCGCATGGCGCAGCGCCCTGGGCTGAAGGCCGTGGATATGTTCCGCGCCGTCGAAGAGGGGCGCATCAAGGCGCTGTGGGTCATCTGCACGAACCCTGCCGTAACCCTGCCCGAGGCTGACCGCGTCGCCCGTGCCATCGCGGGCTGCGATTTTGTTGTTGTTTCGGACATCATGGCACAGACTGACACCATGCGGTTTGCGCATGTCGCCCTGCCTGCGACCGGCTGGGGTGAAAAGGACGGCACGGTGACAAATTCCGAACGCCGCATCAGTCGCCAGCGCCGCGTTCTTACCCCGCCCGGGCAGGCGCGGGACGACTGGCGCATCCTTGCCGAGGTCGGGCGGCGTATGGGCTGGGGCGCATCCTTTGGCTGGCAGCACCCGGCGCAGGTCTTTGCCGAATACGCGGCCTTGTCGGGCGTGGCGGCGGGTCTCGGGAGCGATTTTGATATCTCGGCTCATGCCGGGATCAGCGTGGCACAATATGATGCGCTTGAGCCGTTCCTTTGGCCACAATCGGCCACAAAGCAAGGCGGGCGGTTCTTTGGCGACGGGCGCTTTCACACGCCCTCGGGGCGCGGGCGGATGGTCGCGGTTACGCCGCGCCCCCCGCAGCCGGTCAGTGAGGCCTATCCGTTCCGGCTGAACACCGGTAGGGTGCGCGATCATTGGCACACGATGACCCGCACCGGCCTGTCACCGCGCCTGTCCCGGCATCTGGCCGAACCTTATCTTGAGCTGCATCCGACCGACGCTGCCCAACTGGGCCTGCAACCTACAGCCCTTGCCGAGGTGACCAATGCACATGGAAGCGCGGTGTTGCGCGTGCTGGTCAGCGACCGCGTCGCGCCAGGGCATCCTTTTGCGCCGATGCATTGGACGGGCGAGACCGCGCCCACGGGCCGGGTTGATGCGCTGGTGCCGGGCGCGACGGATCCGGTCTCGGGCCAGCCGGCGCTGAAATCGGCGGCGGTGGCGATCAGGCCGTTCGCGGCGCGCTGGTTCGGTTTTGCCGTTTCTGCTGGTGAGATGCGACCCGACTGCGACTATTGGGCGCGGGCGATCCTGCCCAATGGCGTGCAGGCCGAACTGGCTGGGCGAAAGCCGCCTGCGGACTGGACCGACCATGCCCGGGCCCTGTTTGGCCTGGAGGATGAGCCGCTGGTCGTGCACGACCGCGCACGCGGCCAGGTGCGGCTGGCCTTTCTGCGCGATGGCCGCTTGCAGGCGGCGTTATTCGTTGCGGCCGGGCCGGTGGCCCTGTCGCGAAGCCATATCACGGCACTGCTTTGCGAGGGTGGTGCCGAGGTGCTGGCTGGCCGCCCCGGAGCCGACCGCCCGGATGAGGGGGCGCTTGTCTGTGCCTGTTTCGGTATCGGTGTCAACAGTATAGTCAAAGCTATCGCCAGTCGCCGCCTGACCTCGGTCGAGGCGGTCGGGCAGGCGTTGCGCGCGGGTACCAATTGCGGTTCATGCCGGCCCGAGATCCGGGCGCTGCTTGATGCCGGTGTGGCCTGCCGTGAGGCAGCGCAATAAGGCTCAGCTGTCCTTGCTGGCAAAGACCATTGCCGCGCCGTGCTGGACGGCAAGGTGGATCAGGCTGCCTTGGGCGGGCAGGACCAGACCGGGGACGCGCGATTTCATCAGCGCGCCTCCGGGCTCAAGCCGCGTTTCGATCAGGCTTTCGCGGCCCAGATAGCGGGCACGCTCGACCCGCGCCGATGCTCCGTCCATATGCGAGGGGATCAGGTGTTGCGGGCGAATGACAACCTCGGCCCGGCTGCCTTCGATAAGACCGGGGGCAGGGAATGCCCCCAGTGCGGTTTCAACCCGGCCGCCTGACACACGTCCTGCAAGTGTGTTAAGATCGGAAAAGAAGGCAGCAACGCCGCGATCCGCCGGGCGGTCGTAAAGATCCTGCGGCGGGCCCTCCTGGACAAGCCGTCCTTTGCGCATGACGGCAATGCGATGGCCCATCAACATCGCCTCTTCGGGGTCGTGGGTGACCATCAGTACGGTCGTCCCGGTTTCGCGAAGAAGGTCCAGCGCCGCATCGCGCACCCCGTCGCGCAGCCGGTTGTCGAGGCTGCAAAAGGGCTCATCCATCAGCATCAGGCAAGGGCGCGGCGCCAGCGCGCGGATCAGCGCGACGCGCTGCTGTTCACCCCCCGAAAGCTCATGAGGGTACTTCGTCGCATAGCCCGACAGACCCACGCGCTCCAGCAGTTCACCCACGCGGTTGCGTCTGTCGGCCGCCGGGCCTTGCAGGCCAAAGCCGACATTGGCGGCGACGTCGAGATGCGGAAACAGCGCGAAATCCTGAAACATCAGGCCAACCGGGCGCCGCTCGGGCGGGAGAAAGGTGCCCGTGTCGCACATGGGGCGGCCGTCGATGCGGATGCGCCCGGAATCGGGCTGCTCGATCCCCGCGATCATACGCAGCGTCGTCGACTTGCCACAGCCCGACGGGCCAAGCAGACAGGTCACCTGACCACGCACGACGCGAAAGCCGACATCCTGAACGGCAGGGGTGTCACCAAAGCGGCGGCAAAGCGCCTCGACCTCCAGCATGGGATCTTGCGGGGCGGCCTGCGCGGCCAGCCCCCGAACATCCACATGGCTCGCCCATTCAGGAGGGCTGGCGAACTGGTTCATCGGGCCCCCTTCGTGACCGTAACCGGATGAGAATAGTTTACTTTAGTAATAAGTTTAGTAAACGTGTCGAGAAATCGCAAGGAGGACTGGTGATGCGGGTTGGACTATCCGGGCTGATCGGGGCGCTGCTGGCAGCGCAGGCGATGGCTGCAAGTGCTGAAGAACTGAACCTTTACACCACGCGCGAGCCGAATCTGATCGAGCCGCTGCTGGCGTCCTTCACCGAATCGACCGGGGTCAAGGTCAATACGATCTTCCTTAAGGACGGGATGGCCGAGCGGGTCGAGCAAGAGGGTGCGGCCTCGCCCGCCGATGTGCTGATGACCGTCGATATCGGCAATCTGGTCGATCTGGCTGATCGCGGCCTGACCCAGCCGGTGCAATCCGAGGCCCTGAGCGCCGCGATCCCCGAAAATCTGCGCGACAAGGATGGCAACTGGTTTGCATTGTCGCAGCGGGCGCGGGTACTTTACGCCAACAAGGATCTGGATCTGACCAGCTTTACCTATGAGGATCTGGCCAAGCCCGAATGGAAGGGCAAGGTCTGCATCCGTTCCGGCCAGCATCCCTATAACGTCGCGCTGACCGCCTCTTACATCGTCCATCACGGCGAAGAGGCCGCTAAAACCTGGCTTGAAGGCGTCAAGGCGAACCTTGCCCGCAAGGCTGGCGGTGGCGACCGCGATGTGGCGCGCGACATCATGGGCGGCATTTGCGAAATCGGCATTGCGAACTCGTATTACGTTGGCCTGATGCGCAGTGGCGCCGGTGGTCCCGAACAAGAGGAATGGGTCAAGGCGATCAAGGTCATCCTGCCCACCTTTGAAAACGGCGGCACTCAGGTGAACGTCTCGGGTGCGGCTGTGGCCAAACATGCGCCGAACCGTGATCAGGCGGTCAAGCTGCTGGAATATCTGGTCTCGGACGATGCGCAGAAACTGTATGCCGAAGCGAACTTTGAATATCCGGTCAAAGCCGGTGTCGCGGTCAGCCCGGTGATCGAGGATCTGGCCGGTCTGAAAGCCGATGGCACCGATCTGACCGAGATCGCCCGTCAGCGCAAAGCTGCGAGCGAACTGGCCGAGGCGGTGGGCTTCGACAACTAAGACCCTGCAGGCACCGACCGGATGAACCCTGAACTGGTGCAAAGCCCCCGTGATCGCGCGGGGGCAGGCTGGCAGGCGGCAGCTATAGCTGTCGCCGCGCTGGTTTTATTGCCTGTGCTCGCGCTGGGGCTTTTTGCACTGCAGGGCAGTCCGGGACTGTGGGCGCATCTGATCAGCAATGTGCTGCCGGTGGCGGTGCAACAGACGGTGATCCTGCTGCTGGGGGTCGGCATCATTGTCGCTACCCTTGGCACAGTAACGGCATGGCTGGTTGCCTCGTGCGATTTCCCGGGACGGCGGTTTTTCGGCTGGGCGCTGCTTTTGCCGCTGGCTGTGCCGACCTACATCGTCGCCTATGCTTATCTGGACCTTCTGCACCCGGTTGGGCCGGTGCAGGGGGCGATCCGCCATTTGCTTGGCTATTCCAGCCCGAGAGAGTTCCGCCTGCCCGATATCCGCTCGATGCCGGGCTGCATCTTTCTGCTGGGGATGGTGCTATACCCCTATGTTTATTTGCCGGTGCGGGCGCTGTTTGCCATGCAGGCCGGCAACCTGCTGGACGCAGGTCGGACGCTGGGCGCCGGGCCGGTTGCGACCTTTCTGCGCGTTACCTTGCCCTTGGCGCGGCCAGCAGTGGCCATCGGCACCGCGCTGGCGCTGATGGAGGCGATGAACGATATTGGCGCGGCCGAGTTTCTGGGCGTGCGCACGCTGACCGTCTCGGTCTATTCGACGTGGATCAACCGCTCGGATCTGCCGGGGGCGGCGCAGATCGCACTGGCGATGCTGGCGATCATCATGGCGCTGGTGCTGCTTGAACGCCGGGGCCGCAAGCGTCAGCACTATGCAGCCGGAGCGCAGCGCAGCCAGCCCCTGCGCCGTACGCGCCTGCGGGGCTGGCGGACCTTGGGGGCGATGCTGGTCTGCGCGCTGCCGATCATGCTGGGGTTCGTTGCCCCTGCCTGCTATCTGGTGGCCGCAGCATGGAGCCGCTACCGTTTTGCCGGCCTGTCGCCGCGCATTCTGGCAGAGGCTGCAAACACCGCCTTTTTCGCCGTTGTGGCGACGCTGGTTGCGCTGCTGCTGGGGCTGGTTGTGACGGGGGCGGCGCGGCTGCGGCCCGGCCTCTTGACCCAAAGCATGGCGCGGCTTTCGACACTGGGTTACGCAGTGCCGGGGACCATTCTGGCAATCGGCCTTTTACCGGTGATTGCGCTGGTCGACCGTCAGATCTCGGCGGTGTCGCAGACGCTGTTCGGTGCGGCACCCGGGTTGCTGCTGCTGGGCTCTGGCGCGGCGCTGATCTATGCCTATGCCGCGCGCTTTCTGGCCATCGCTACCGGAGGGATCGAGGCGGGGCTTAGCCGGGTGCCGCGTTCGCTTGACCATGTGGCACGCACGCTGGGGCGCAATCCGGTGCAGGTGTTCCGACAGGTTCATGTGCCGATCTCACGCCCGGCGCTTGCAGCCTCGGGGCTGCTGATCTTTGTCGATTGCGTCAAAGAGCTGCCCGCGACCTTGTTGCTGAGGCCGCTGAATTTCGAGACGCTTTCGACCCATCTTTACGGCGAGGCAGCGCGCGGCACTTATGAGGATGCTGCTATCGCGGCGCTGATCATCGTGGTGATCGGCATCTTGCCGGTCATGGTTCTGGCACGGACGATCAGACGGTGACTGCGGCAGATTGCCCCTTTTCCGGAACGCAGATTTCTGACAGGGCTGCCCCTATGCAGGTCAGGGACGCATATCGGTCAAGAAAGGACGCGCTGCGGCGGCTGTGCTGCTGGCTGGCGGTTCTGCCATTCCTGCTGTTCTCGCTGATTCTGCCGGGCACCATGCTAAGCCGCGATGCGCAGGGCGGAATTACCGTCGTGCTATGTTCGGGCGTCGGGCTGGTCGAGATGGCTGTCGCCCCCGACGGCAGTCTGATCCCCAAAGAACAGGCGCCGCACGGCGATCATCACACATGCGACTGGAGCCCGCATGGCCAGCCTTTGCTTGGTTCGGGTTCGGCCCCCATGGCCCTGCCGCAGGCGGCCGAGGCGCGGCTTGCGCTTTGGCCTGCGCCTGCCGCCCTGCCGCATGGCGGGATGCTGCTTTTACCCTCGGCGCGGGGGCCGCCTGCGATCATCTGACGGAGATATTTGCTGTAAAACCCTGTGACCATGAGGTTCGGGGGCAATTCCCATCAGATGAGATATGTCATGAAAAACCATGTTTTCCGTGCGCTTTGCGCCACGCTGCTTGGCCTTGCTGCCACTCCCGCTCTTTCCCACGCCACGCTTGAGCAAAAAGAGGCTGCGGCAGGCTCGACTTATCGTGCGGTGATCCGCGTCGGTCACGGTTGTGAGGGTCAGGCAACCAATACCCTGCGCGTCGAACTGCCCGAGGGGTTCTATAATGCCAAGCCGATGCCCAAGGCGGGCTGGACGCTGGAAACCGTCAAGGGCCCCTATGCCAAACCCTTTGACAATCATGGCAAAGAGATGACCGAAGGCACACGCGAGGTGATCTGGTCGGGTGGCGATCTGCAGGATGACTGGTACGATGAATTCGTCATCCGCGGCACGGTCGGGGCTGATATCGCGCCCGAGACGGTGCTGTATTTCAAAACGGTGCAGGAATGCGCGAATGGCCGCGAGGACTGGACCGATGTCTCGGGCAGCAAAGAGGTTCCGAATCCTGCGCCAGGTGTTACCGTCACCGCTGGCAAGGGCGATCACGGGCACGGCGGCCATAATGCTGCGGCGGATGATGGCGCGATCAAGCTGGGTGATCTGACGCTGAGCAACGGCTTCAGCCGCGCCACACCTCCTGGCGCGCCGGTCGCTGGCGGGTTCGTGACCATAGCCAATGCCGGAGCCGGGGATCGGCTGATATCGGCCAGCGTCGATTTTGCCGGCCGCGCCGAGATCCATGAGATGGCGATGGAGGGCGAGGTCATGCGGATGCGCCAGCTGCCCGAGGGCCTGACTATTCCCGCCGGTGAAACGGTTGAACTTAAGCCCGGCGGTTATCACCTGATGTTCATGGAGCTGAAACAGCCGCTGGTTGAGGGCGAGACGGTCAATGTCACGCTGAAATTCGAGAAAGCGGGCGAAGTCACTCTGCCGCTGCGGGTTGGTCCCCGCAATGCCGGCACCGAAGACAAGGGGAACGCACATCATGGCCACTGAACACAAATCCGGGCTGAAACCCCTGCGCTATGTTCTTTGGGCGCTGGTGGCTCTGGCCGTGCTGGGGGTAGGCTGGTTCCAGCTTGTCTCGCCCCGGTCGGGGACTGGCTCGATCGCTGATACCGGGGCGGCCGCGCTGGGGCGCGGCGAATACAGCCTGACCACGACCGAGGGGACGGAGTTCACCCAGGCGTCGCTGAAGGGCCAGCCCTCGGCGGTGTTCTTTGGCTTTACCCATTGCCCCGATGTCTGCCCGACGACCCTGGGCGATGTGGCCGGCTGGCAGGAAGAGTTGGGCGAGGACGGCAAGGCGCTGCGGGTCTTTTTCGTCACCGTCGATCCCGAGCGTGACTCGGTCGAGACGCTGCGCGAATACGTCTCGTGGGTGCCGGGCGTGATCGGTGTCTCGGGGGCTCCGGAAGAGGTGGCCAAGGCGATTAAGGCTTTCCGCATCTATGCCCGCAAATCCCCGATGGAGAGCGGCGATTACACGATGGACCATTCCTCGACCATGCTGCTTTTCGATGCCAATGGCGATTACGCCGGGCTGATCGGCTATCAGGAAGAACGTGAGCGCGCCCTCGCAAGCCTGCGCAAGCTGCTCAACAGCTGATCTGCAAAAGCTTTTCCGGCGCCGCTATGGGATGCGGCGCCGTCTTTCTTGCACATAGACTTTGGCCGATCCTGTCTGGGTCGGCCTTTCTGTTTCCGAAATGTTTTGGCAGGCCCTCACGCTGCTGTTCCCACAGGGGTGATTGCTGGATGTTAGGTTGTGTTGACAAAAAGGATTCC